>DAOVAG010000094.1 GCA_030671165.1 Candidatus Bathyarchaeota archaeon
TAAATCAAGATATCGTTCCCCTTTACGTGCTAAAGACTCAATAACAGATCCTCCGGGTGAAGAAAACTTTGCTTCTCGAGCGAGCATATCCAAGAGATTACCCAAAGTAATATCCTGTGTTTCACCAAAGATCCTCCAATACCCATCACCAAAGGCGATAATAGATGTATGACCCCCGGAAACAAGTATGACAAGAGGATCTTTGGCACCAGTTGTAAGACTAGCAAGTTCAATATGTCCTATGGCATGATGGACAGGGATTAAAGGTTTTTCAAGCCAAACAGCTAAAGCTCTAGCTACCGTAGCCCCCGTACGAAGTGAAGGACCTAAACCTGGTCCAACGGAGAAAGCTATAGCATCAATCTTCTCGAGTTTAATCTTTGATTTCTGAAGTGCCTGTTTTAGAACTTTAGGTGCAACTTCACAGTGATGTTGAGCTGCTTCTCTTGGATGAATTCCCTTTCCGGGTGGAGGTTGATAAGTGTCGTTTATATCAACAATTATCTTTCCATTTGAAGAAACTAAACCAATACCGAATGTGTGTGCGGTTGATTCAATACCTAAGCAAATCAAGATTGTCCCTTATAGAGAGACGTTGATCACATATTTATGTTAACATGGAAGAGTAAAGTGAATTCAAGCCTCTTACGCTTAATGTCATTATCTATTATTAATGCGTACTCTTTAACATAGATCGTTTGAAGAATAATATGTGGAAGATGAACTCTTAGAAAATAGAGGTTTTAAAGTAAATTACATTGAATCTTATTGTATCTATTATTTAACATGATTATTTGTGAGAAGAAAGACTTAGTTTCATGATTATCATGAATATTTGAAAGAACAGTTGTATAGATTTCAGGAAAGGAGTATATCAACCGATTCGGTGGATATAGAAGGAACTTAATGATTGAGAATTACTCTCAAAGATTTACGTAAAAAAGATTAGTTACGGCTTTATCTCAGAAATACCCTTCATGTAAGGTATGAGTACGTCTGGGATTATAATGGAACCGTCTTCCTGTTGATAATTCTCCATTATAGCTATTAATGTTCTTTCAGTCGCCACTAAAGTACTATTCAAAGTGTGAACATAATCCGTTGGATCGCTGGATTTATATCGATACCTAACTTTCGCTCGGACAGCTTGGTAAGTGGTGCAGTTGCTACAGGAGACCATTTCCCTGTACATTTTCTGTCCAGGTAGCCAAGCTTCTAAGTCATACTTTTTCGCGGCCATAATGCCAAGGTCACCGCTACAAACGTTGACTATGCGGTATGGTAGTTTTAGTTGACGAAAGAATTCTTCTGCATTAGCTATGAGTTGTTGATGTTCTGTCCATGAATCTTCGGGATTACTGAAGATGAACTGTTCAACCTTCTCAAATTGATGAACGCGAAAGATGCCTTTTGTATCTCTGCCATGTGATCCAGCTTCCTTTCGAAAACAAGGGCTTATAGCTGCATATTTCAGAGGTAGGTCGTTCCCGTTGAGGATCTCATCCATGTGGAGTGCTAATAGAGCATGTTCAGACGTGCCTATCAGGTAAAGGTCCTCATCTGCAAGTTTATATATCACGTCTTCGAAATCGGATAGGGCTATAGCTCCACTTATGGCCTTCCTTTTCAAAAAGTAAGGTGGTTGATAGAGGGTGAAGCCTTTCTTAGCTATAAAATGTAAGGCATATTCGATTAAGGCATAGTTGAGTTGAACTAACTCGTTCTTTAAATAGTAAAACCGGGCTCCAGAAACTTTTGCAGCACGATCTAGATCCATGAGATCTAAGGCTAATGCGAGATCGATGTGGTCTTTCACTTTAAATTTGAATTTAGGAGGTTCACCCCATCTTCTGATCTCCACGTTTCCGGTATCATCTTCACCGAAGGGAACAGTATCATGCATTATGTTGGGTAAACGCATGAGAATATGGTCAACTTTCTCCTTGTATGTTTTAACTGTACTTTCAAGTCGCTGTATATTTGCTGAAATCCTTCGCGCTTCTTTAATTTTTTCCGTTGCATCTTTCTTTTCTTTTTTAAGAATGGAAACTTCTTCTGTGATTATGTTCCTTTTTTTTCGAAGCAGATTAATATCGGTGAGAGTCTTTCGCCATTTTGCATCATTGGTTAAAGTTTCATCGATCCAAGACACTTTTTCCAAGTCTCCCCGTTTACGAAGATTGATCCGGATTAATTCCGGGTCTTTCCTAAGAAGTTTTATGTCAAACATATGTCTCCTTTTTCCCCTTCTGTATTATAGAATTAATAAGGCACATATTAATCCTATGAGAAGGTTTCCCACCTGTATTCTTATAAACTTGTGTTGTATCATTCTTTCTTTATATGATGAGTCTTTTGATGCTATTTATGCAAATCATCCACATTTGGAACGTAATTTTTTCATTTATTTTTCATAATGCTCTTCTAAACTCATCAATTCAATGATTACCATTAATATTCTTGATCAATCTTTCAGATTTTCTTTCGTTAACTCGCAGAATCTATATTATGGATCTGATTAAGTAATAAATAATAATTTTACACCATAAATAATGTACAGATGTGTACACGAAAGTTTAAAATATAACACAAATACGTCTTATTGTACATCAATGACATTGTTGAGGGGTATATAATCAGATATAATGTTTAGTTCCAAAACATCAAAAGTAATGGAGTTCAACCGAAATGAAGTTTAAGAAAATCTCATTTATTTCTTTACCTTATGACCTTTTCTCAAAAATTTACACGCAGTATGACTATGCATATCTTCTGGAATCCATGGAAGGACCTAAAAAGTTAGCTCAATACTCTTTCATCGGCTTTGATCCTCGATCTGTTATCACTTATAAAAATGGGGAATTAATAGTTGATGATCAACGGGAACATACAGTTATCAAAGAAGAAATAGATAATCCTCTTCCGAAAATTAAGGAAATCGTCGAGCGTGATTTCATTCCACTTTATGGTTTAAGATTCATAGGGGGTGCAATTGGATATATATCATACGATGCAATTCGATGCTGGGAGCAGATACCCAAGATTGCAAGGGATGATCTAGACTTTCCAGAAATTGAACTGGCAATCTACGATGATGGTATTATGTTTGACCATATAAAAGGGGCAACCTATTACTATCACTTAACTAAGGATCGTACAAGAAATCTTGAAGAGTTAATTGAATCTACCGTGGAAATTAAACCTTTGACATATACAGATCCTGAAACAAATCTGTCTCAAAAACACTTCGAGAGAGAAGTTATGAAAGCTAAAGACTATATAACTTCTGGTGATATTCTTCAAGTTGTCCTTTCCAAACGATATGGGTTCTCTTTTACTGGTGACCTCATTCAATTCTACGATTCCCTTAGAATGATAAATCCATCACCCTACATGTATTTCATTAAAATGAAGGATAGACAGATCGTCGGGTCCAGCCCAGAGATGCTCGTAAGAGTTGAAAATGGAATCGTTGAAACATACCCGATAGCAGGCACTAGACCCCGCCTCAAAGATAAAGTCAAGAATAAAGCATTAGCAAAGGAATTGTTGTCTGATCCTAAGGAGCGAGCTGAGCATGTAATGCTCGTTGATTTAGCTAGGAACGATATTGGACGGGTATCAGAGTATGGAAGTGTTCACGTTCCACAATTCATGGAGGTTCATGAGTACAGCCATGTACAACATATTGTCTCCAGGGTAACTGGTAAACTGAGATCGGAATGTGACAGTTATGACGCTTTACGGGCAATTCTCCCAGCAGGTACCGTATCTGGTGCCCCAAAAGTTAGAGCCATGGAAATCATCGAGGAATCTGAACCGACAAGGCGAGGTCCTTATGCGGGAGCTGTAGGTTATTTTTCGTTCAACGGAAACAGTGACTTTGCTATTACAATTCGAACTCTCATCGCCAACCGAAACAAGGCATACATTCAAGTCGGAGCAGGCATCGTTGCTGATTCAGATCCAGAGAAGGAATGGTATGAAACAGATCATAAAGCACAAGCTTTGATGAAGGCTCTAGAAGTTTCAGGAGATGATTAATCATGAAGACCCTGATCATCGATAACTACGATTCATTTGTCTATAATCTGGTCCAATACGTTGGAGAACTCGGTGGAGAACCAATAGTTTACCGGAACGACCAATTATCCATCGATGTAGCGAAGAAACTGCGACCTGATAGAATAATTATTTCACCCGGCCCTGGCACTCCAGAGGATCCTAAATATTTTGGAACATGCTCTTCGATCCTCAAACAGATGAGTCCCACAATCCCCACACTAGGTGTCTGTTTGGGTGCTCAGGGAATAGTCCACGTATTCGGTGGAAGAATAATTCGGGCAAAAAGACTCATGCACGGCAAGACCAGTAGTATTAAGCATGATGGTAAAACTATATTCAAAAATGTTCGTAATCCCCTTCTAGCGACACGTTATCATTCCCTCGTCGCTGAAAAGGTAACCATTCCGTCATGTCTTAAAATCACTGCTGAAGCTCTGGATGATTCGGAAGTGATGGGGGTTCGCCACATTGTCTATCCCATAGAGGGTATACAGTTCCATCC
>DAOVAG010000131.1 GCA_030671165.1 Candidatus Bathyarchaeota archaeon
AAATAGTAAAATATGGTCAATATGAAATATTCAAGGTGCTGAAGGAAGGAAAAAATGGAAGGTATCAACGGTTATGAAATAATATTACTCTTTTCATCAATAGCAACAGCATTAACGATATACCTAACAACACGAAAGAGAAAAATTGAAAAAAAATCTGAAAATATCCTATACACAGAAACGTTTGAAGGAGAAGCACAATCGCTTTTACCTGTTGAAATTACAAAAAAACTAGATATAATAAAAGATAATGGGACTGAAAAAAAGAATAAAATCTTAAATCTCGAGAATGAAATTCGAAACTATGTGGAAACTCGTTTACTTAAAGCTGAAACAGAAGGAAAAATATCTTACAAAGATAGGATGCTACTTGTGAAGAAATATAGCCTTGAGATACAGTATCTTGAACAGCAGATAAGTAATAGAGAGATAATTTTTCAACAACAAGAGTATGAAAATAATCAAAAAGATCTTAAAAATATATTTAACAATAAATTTAACGAAATAAATGATAAGGTTAATAATATTAAGAATACTTTTGAGGCACTTCCAAAAAAAGAAATAAAAGAATCAGTTAAAACACCTATAGATATGCTTCCTGAACAACAAAAAGGACCAATTATTAAGAGAAAAACAACTACTAAAAAGAAGCGCCAAAAAAATAAAGCGGAAGAAAGAATAGAGAATATTCAGAATGAAATTTTAAAAATCGTTGCACAAATCGAACAAATAGAAATTGAAGGATAACGTGAAAAGAATGAATGGGAAAGAAGAAATAAAGAGAAAAGTGGCAATAGAGTCCGTCAAACTTATTAAAGACGGACAGATTGTAGGTTTAGGAACGGGTTCCACAGCTAAATACATGATAGACGAACTTGGGAGAAGAGTTCGTGAAGAAGGATTACAAATATTGGGGATTCCAACATCTCTATGGACCTCAAAGAGGGCTAAGAAGAATAAGATACCGTTAACTACCCTTGATGAACACCCTAAATTAGACATTGCGATTGATGGCGCAGATCAGGTTGATCCTGAACTGAATCTTATTAAAGGTCTAGGTGGAGCGCTAACTAGGGAAAAAATTATAGATACTGCAGCTGAAGAGTTAGTAATTATTATCGATGAGAGTAAACTCGTTGAGAAGTTAGGAGTAAATCAAGTGGTTCCTATAGAAATAATTCCTATAGCTCTCGCTCCAGTTATCGAGAAATTAAGGAAATTAGGCGGAAAAACAAAAGTAAGATCTGTAAAGGATACTGGAGACCTCTTCATGACAGATAACGGAAATTACATCGTAGATGTAGCCTTCGGTGCAATAACCAACGGTAAAATACTTGAAACAAAAATCAATATAATTCCGGGAGTTGTAGAAAATGGTCTTTTTATAGGCGTTACTAAAATTGTCTTTGTAGGATATAAGAACCGAGTGGACCGGATTGAAAAGAAGTAATGTAATAATGGAGTGAATATAGAAATGTTAGGTGAAATTTTCTTTGCTGTCAAAGTTACAGCAATCAACCCACACTACGACTACCAAGGAAATGAATATGTTCGAATTGAGTTCGGATATCGTCCACCAAAAATACCGACAATGGTACCCACAAGTGTTCCTAAGGAAGTTTCTGAAGCACTTCAAGCAAGCAGAAACATGGTACAAGTAATGATACCCCCTCAAGTGAGAGCCCAAATGAGAAAATATACTAATCGATTAACGTTATACCTAACCAGTAACGAGTGGGAGACACTTCAACAGAAATATACCGTTGGAGATGAATTTAAAGTAACCTTGAAGACTGATGGAAATATAGGTTTGACCAAAATTTAACTAATGAACTACTTTTCTTCTTCCGAAGGGTGAATCAGTCATTGCTAGTTCATTAAGACGTCGAACTCCATCAATTTGTGTAATTATATCTATTACAACTTTAGGAACAAGTATTTTCCAGTTCTCATCAGCAAGCATCCTTCTCCTAACTTCAGTTGCAGAGTAAATTTTCCTCTGAAAAAAATCAATATTATACACTTTGACTTTTGCTTCTTGAAATAAGCGTCTTGTTAGTGGATCATTTGAAAAGACCATTTCGAATGGTGGTGTATAGGAAAATATCTGAGCAACCCAGATCGAATGCATTGGTGCATCTGGAATTGGTAAAATTAAATATTTATATGGGTTTATTTCAGCTTCATCTAGAGCTGATTTCATCATGCAGATTCTTTCACCGGTTGTAAAAGGATTATCTAATTCATGGCTTATTTGAGAACTACCAATAATAATGATTAACTCTTCTACTTTCGCCAATAAATTCTGGATGGCTTTAATGTGCCCTTTATGAGGAGGTTGAAATCTGCCAATGAATAAACCCCGCTTTCTTTGTTTCAAGTCTTATTACCAACACAAATACAATATACCAGAGTAACTGATTAATACCTTAAATTGTTTGCATATTAATAATGTTATGATTAAAACGTATCAATAATAGCTACAAGTAGGTAGACTTTTTTTCATAACTTCTTCGAGATTACATATTCCAGAGTTAACTCTTCAGTCTAAAGATATTCGCATCACAAAGTGGTTTCTAGTATAAACTACTCGACTCATAGGTTTAATGATGTATAAAGTATATATTATTATGTTTCGAAGTTTTCGACTTGCTTATCCATTTAGATAATTGTTACTTTGAAAAAACAACTAGATATATGTACCAAAAGTGCTCCGGCCGGGATTTGAACCCGGGTCACCGACTTTCTTTGCAAAAGCACGAAAGGCCGGCATACTTGACCATTATAGGAGTAACCTGTCTATACTACCGGAGCTTGGGTTTGAAAGAAAATAGATCATATACTAAAGTCTTTCGCATAATAATAGTAATATTAATTATTTTTTGTGTAAAGTCTATCATTTTTTGATATATTTAAAAACAAAGATTAATTAAAATAGATGAATATAATGAAAAAAAATATTTCTTATAGAAAAATAATACAAGTAATAGGACACCTTTCATAATTTCTTTATTTGGTCTTTAAGTAAAAAATCAATCGAAATTAATTCTTCGACATATCAATATCGGAAAAGATTCAAATATTAAATAACTAGAATTCAATAGTACATGGAGAGAATGTAATGGGATTGAGAGATGTAGCAGGATTAATTACAAATGATCCAAAAACCAAGGGGAAAATAATCGATTTACTCACAATCATTGGACGGAGAAAGATGACTTTTAGTCAATTATTAGATGAGTCAGGATATAAACAGAGATATCTACGTTTTCTAATAACCAAACTCCGATCTATTCATTTAATGATGGGTGAATATCAAAGGAGTAATACTGGAAATGAATATTGGTATTACTTGACTCATGAAGGATTCTCAACGTTCCTTAAGACAAAGTACTCTGATGCGATATACACTTTGGTTAAGAGACGAAAAAACCCGTAATTGTTACGATGTTTCAGTTTTAAGCTTCAATCTTTTCATTTTGTAGAATACGTAATCAATAGTAGTTAAGATGAAACCGAGTAAAGCTGCAAAACTAACAATACCGATGATATCCATCTTTCTTATTCTTCGAATAGTGCATTGAATATTGATTAGATATTAGCTAAAAAAAACCATTTAGATTTT
>DAOVAG010000218.1 GCA_030671165.1 Candidatus Bathyarchaeota archaeon
AGTGTTGAACGGAAAGAATACATATCTAAGAAGTATCAGGTCACTTGTTATTCCGAAATTGATGATCTTGTAAATACTAGTGATATCGTTGTTATAGCTGTTAAACCTCGAGATATGAAAAAGGTGTTAGATGACATTAAATCACAGCTTAACGCTAAACATTTACTAATATCAATTGCAGCTGGAATCTCAACATCTTTCATTCTTCGTCATCTACAAAAAAAAGTTTCTTTAATCCGAGCTATGCCTAATAGTCCATGTATGATTAGGGAAGGCATGACGGTTCTAGCCCCCTTGCCTGGAACTTCTATTGAAAACATACAATATGCTAAGGAAATTTTTAGATCTGTCGGAAAGGTTCTTCTTTTAGATGAAGAACACTTAAACGCTGTAACTGGGCTTAGTGGAAGTGGACCAGCTTACGTTTACCTCTTTATTGAAGCGTTAACTGCTGGTGGTGTGAAGGTTGGTTTACCTGAAGATGTTGCGTTAATCCTTTCCACTCAAACACTGTACGGGTCCTCAAAGATGCTTCTTGAGACAGGGGAGCTTCCTGAAAAGCTTAAGAGTATGGTGGCAACGCCTGGGGGAACAACTGTGAAGGGTTTATTTGAGCTTGAAATTGGAAATGTTCAAGCATCTATTATTAGAGCCGTGGAGAAAGCAACTCAACGAGCTCAGGAGTTAGGTATTGAATAGAAGAGCTCTGTTATTTGTTCTTCTTATAAGTTCTTGTTTTAGAGTAGTTCCTTTTTCTCCGTTTCATCTTCCATATATTTTTCTTCTTCGATTAAACCTACGGGTGGTGTAACCGCCATTGTCCATCCTATCCACATACCGACAAAAAGTATGGCTAAAACAACACAAGCAATTGGCAATACTATAGCCCAACGAACCCCATTTATTATGAATAACCATTCAGGGTCTGGTGGTCCAAAGAGCCAATAAATATAAACTATCGCCCCAATCAATCCTGAAACAAATAATAGGGATCCTAGGCTTTTATCACGCATACTTTACCCTCTCACTTAATTAAGAATTTTAAATCAAACTGAACTTAAACCTTTCGAAGAAAATTTTAGCTTAAAATAAGGATAATGTTTTATTATTCGGCGATCTGACTGAAACTTTGACTCAATTTATGAATATTGCTTTGCAAAACCTTTTTATATACTTTATTATATGCTACCGTTAGATTTAGAAAAAGAGTGTTTAATAATAAGAACCATAAAATTAAAAGAAAAAATAGAGGTCAGTTATTTGAGTAAATTAAACGAGAGTAAAATACGATCAGAGAAGCTTATTCTCTGGTTTACTGAATTATATAACGTTGACATTCCCCTAGTTGGAGGTAAAAATGCGAATCTGGGAGAGATGACTCAAGCTGGAATTCCAGTTCCACCAGGTTTCGCTCTTTCTGCATACGCCTATAGAAGATTTATCTCAGAAACAGGTATCGATGAAAAGATATATTCACTCATTAAAGAAACAATTACCGATATCAATAATCCTGAGCTATATGCAGAAGCGTCTAAAAAAATTCGAAAACTTATCGAATCAACCCCTATCCCCCCAGATATCCAGGATGTTGTGAAAAAATCTTATCATGAACTGGGTAAAAAAACAGGTTCTGATACAATCTTTGTCGCAGTAAGGTCAAGTGCAACCGCTGAAGATTTACCTGGGGCATCCTTTGCTGGACAACAGGATACTTTTCTTAATATTAGAGGGGTTGATGAACTCCTTGAGATGGTTGCACGTTGTTGGTCAAGTCTTTTCACTGCTAGAGCAATGTTTTATCGAAATGAAAAGGGATTCAAACATGAAGATGTCTTTATTAGTGTAACTGTTCAACAGATGGTTAACTCTACAGTCGCAGGAGTCATGTTCACTGTCAATCCTGTAACAGGAGACTTTGATCAGATTCTTATAGAGAGTAATTGGGGACTTGGTGAATCTGTTGTGTCCGGCTCTGTTACTCCGGACGACTTTTTAGTTAATAAAACCTCTTTGAAGATCATTGATAGAAAGATTGCTAATAAGAAGATTGAATATATTCGTGATCCTAAAACCGGTGGGACTATCCACGCAAATGTACCCCAAGAGCGACAGAACCAACCTTGTTTAAACGATGAGGAAATCATTAAACTCGCTGAGATTTCAAAAGTTATCGAAAAGCATTATGGAGGAATGGCGCAAGACATTGAGTGGGCAATTGACCGAGATATAGCTTTTCCTGAAAACGTCTTCATTGTTCAATCTAGACCTGAAACCGTTTGGAACGAGAAAACTAAATCCGAAATAGAGGAAACCCGCACCTTTGTAACTGACCGCAACATAGTCATTAAAGGTTCACCTGCCAGTCCAGGAATTGCCGCAGGTAAAGCAAAGATTGTCTTGTCTACCCGGGAAGCTGCTAAACAACTCGAACAAGGCAATATCCTCATAACTGAGATGACTACTCCTGATTGGGTGCCTTACATGCGGATAGCAGGAGCCATCGTTACTAATGACGGTGGAATGACTTGCCATGCAGCCATAGTTTCAAGAGAATTAGGCATTCCTTGCATAGTTGGAACTGGAAACGGCACTGATGTCCTA
>DAOVAG010000073.1 GCA_030671165.1 Candidatus Bathyarchaeota archaeon
TACTCGATTTGAGGCGCCTATTACGATTATATTTCCTCTAGCTTCTAATCCGTCCATTAGTGCGAGGAGTTGTGCTACAACTCTTCGTTCTACCTCTCCTGTAACATCTTCTCGTTTGGGGGCTATTGCGTCAAGTTCATCTATGAATATTATGCTTGGAGAGTTTTTCTGGGCTTTCTCGAATATTCCTCTAAGTCTTTTCTCAGATTCACCGTAGAATTTACTCATGATCTCTGGCCCATTTATGGAGAAGAAGTTTGCTTCAGATTCAGTTGCAACGGCTCTGGCAAGTAGAGTCTTTCCACAGCCAGGTGGACCTTTCAGTAATACTCCTTTAGGAGGTTCGATTCCTAAGCGCTGGAAAAGCTCAGGGTGTCTCAGAGGCAACTCGATCATTTCCCTTGTCTTTCTAATCTCCTCGTGAAGTCCACCTATGTCTTCATAGGTTACTCTAGGAATTCCTCTCTTCTCAGCTGATGGTTCGCTTAGAACCTGTATATTAGTTGAGTTTGTAACTTTCACAATACCATGTGGTCTGGTCTTAACTATTGTAAAAGGGATAGCGCTTCCTAATATTACTACGAAAACTGAATTTCTCTCAACTATGGGTGTTTCAATTAATCTACTCTTAACGAAATTTACAAAGTCTGAATCAACATTCAAACGCATATCAACTGGAGCCAATATCACATTTTGAGCTTCTTTTACTTTACTCTTTTTTATAGTAACATACTCATTAAGTGTGACTTGTGCATTTTTTCTTAACAAACCGTCGATTCGTATGAGCTTCTTTCCCTGATCCTCTTGATAGGCAGGCCAAGCTATAGCAGCGGTTATTTTTTTGCCTTTAATCGCAATTATATCTCCTACCATTATTCCTAAACTATTCATTGTTTCCTCATCTATTCGGGCTTTACCGCGACCAGCATCTCGCTGTTTTGCTTCGACGACTTTTAATCGAAATTCATTTGACATAAATTATTCTCCCAATAAACTTTTCTTGAAATATGACTAAATAATCCCTTAATTGTATAATCCTATAAAAAATTGTAGCAGAAGCGTCATATTTAAGCTTTCAAATATAATTAATTTTAATTCTTTCATTTCATTTTTTCAATCTTTTTACGGAAATAAGATATACTATATTGAACAGTATTCTTTTTGATTCATTCGCTATGTCTAGATATACATATTTTCACTAGTACTTTCATTCAATGAAAAGTTTTATCTAAATACGCTCTGATTTATTAAACAACAGTTGGGATTTTCTAGAAGATGACAAACATTCCCTTGAATTTACTTTTTATAACGGGGCTCCTGTTTGCCTGGAACCTTACAATTCTTCATTTTGTATCCAAATGGATTTATGATTTTTTTAAGGAATATGAAAATATACCTGCTGAGTATATCAGTAGAAAGATCGTACATATTTTTAATGGCGGTATAACCGCCCTTTTAGTTCCAATATTCTATGAGGGTTATTACTGGATTGTAGTAGTTTCTGCTTTTCTATTTGCTGGTTATATCTCTTTCCATAGGATGTGGAGATTGATGTATTGGTTTCAGATTAAAGAGAATGCATACGAGGTTCATTTCGCTCTTATGTATGGAATAACTCTGATGATTGGCGTGGTGCTTGGAGATATCTGGATTGGTTTGATTCCAATACTTTTCATGTCTTTTGGTGATTCAGCCACAGGTCTTATTCGAGCTTTTACTCAACAGAGAAGAATTAAGTCATGGGATGGTACCGTTGCGATGATTGTAGTGTGTTCAATTATTGGATATTGGCAGCTTGGTTGGTATGGTGTTTTGGCAGGTATTGTTGTAAGTTTTATTGAAAAGATACCGAGAATCGATGATAATATAACCGTGCCAATTGCAACGTTAATCATTGTATATCTGAAAAAATTATTGATTCAATAGATCCATACAATTCTTATTTTTATAAGATAAAAAAAACTGTAACTGAAATAATATTAATATAGTTTCATAATTCAATTAAAAATTTTAGAGGTTTTACTTTATACTTAGATTTTGATGCGTACTAAAAAAAAGAGAGACTTTTACAGAAAACATTAACAATAATATTTAGAAAACTGGAGAGAATCTAGGGAGTAATAGTATTCTAAAAAAGTGGGGTGATATTTTCGACATCGCGGTCTAAACTCCTCCTGGCTACCAAGATATATGCTTTCATAGTGTATGGTACCAGAACTTCTCTTGATATGAATGAAAAAAGGGGCCGTTTGCTGGAGATGTCTCCAGAGGTCGTGGGTTCAAATCCAACCCAACCCACTATTAATAAATTCGAGACATTTTGTCTTGTTTCAGTTTCCTTAAAACCGTTCCATACAGTACAGTCTACCTTTTTATTTTATAATAAAAAAACTCATTATAAATCGTTAAAAAAAGCGTTTTTTGTCTATAAAAGGAGTGTGATGCTCCGTGAGATTCCTTATTAAAGATAGAGATACAAGTCTTTTATGAAAAGAGAATAGATTCTTACTCCGATTATGTTCTCCTTAAAACAGTCATTCATATTAAATAAACAATAAAAAGTCTATTGTTCTTGAGCTATATGTCGTTTTAACAATCTTTTAACAATAAATAACGTATTTTAATACATTAATTGTTAAATAATCTAAATTCCAGAATTGATACTTCCCTTAATCATCTTCTCTTCTGATGACCTCAAATTAGTCAGAAAGTCTGAAATGGCGTTTCTAAAGGAGACAGGGTTAAAGGAAGTATTAGAGGAGACATATATAGAATCTGTTAACATTACCGAAGAAGTCTTAGCAAACAGAACAATGGATGATAAAACGGTGAAGAAAATTGTCGAGAAACAATCCCCCCCGTATTTAGAAAAGAACTCTACAATTTCCTCCCTGAGAAGTTATATAACCTACGATCTGGAACTCTTATTAACCTCGCCACATTCAAAGTCTTCTTCTACATGTGCACGAAAAACATGTTTGGGATGATACCTGAACACGTAGGTTACGATTCACGATACGACACATACCATGGAACGAACGATAAAGATTTGAGCAGAAACATTATTGATATTAACAAGATCTACAACGCATTTTTTAAGGTCACCGGAATTGTGGAAGCTATAAATTCTCTGAGTCATAATATTGGAGCTAAATCTGGAAAGAAAAAGACAAAATTTCGATATAGATACGATGTCCGAGAAGGAGCAGGATTAATATATTATTATGATGACCCTTTGTGGTTAGATGCCTTTATCCATCAACAATGTGGAAAGGATCCAATTGAAACAGAACAACTTAAAGATGCAGCAAAAGTCTTTGGAGAATGTAGTACGCAATTACTTCAAATAGCGAGAACTCTTTCAAATCCACTAACAACAAAAAATATTTAGTCGTGGATGTATCCATTGTATAACGTTATTCTTGTTTCGCTTTTGTATATGTGATCTTTTAATTTTCTAATTTATTATTTGTTGTATATACGTATTTAAATGGATGCGATACAAACAAAGTTAACCGTTTTCTTCTAACACATCCCAACCTAAGCCAACAATACGAAGTGAAACCTTGAAAATAATTCTTCAACGAGTGCTACTGGTATTTATCTAAGTTTTACATTGAATATTTTTTTGCGTATATTCTACATTCCTAAATAAGATAGTGGCTTTCACTATTTTTCCTCTTCAACCGGATTAGAAAGGATGCCGATGCCCTCTATCTCCACCTCAACCACATCTCCGTTCTTTATCTGAGCTGGTCTACCGGAGGTACCTGTGAAGATCAGATCGTCGGGTTCTAAGGTCACCGTTTGGCTGATGAAACTTATCAGAGTAGGCACATCGAACAGTAGCTCAGAGGTGTTGCAGTGTTGCACCTCCTTCCCGTTTATTCGTACCACTATGTTAAGTCGTGAACAGTCTATGTCTGTAACTATGAAAGGTCCGATGGGACCAAAGGTGTCGGTTGACTTGGCGCGCCACCATTGAATGTCACCGCTCTGCCACTCGCGGGCACTGACATCATTACCACAGGTATATCCTAGCACATAGTTCATCGCTTCTGCTTTGGATACTTTACCGCATCTACGTCCAATGACCACCACCAGCTCCCCCTCCTCTTGAACCAGCCCTGCTCCACGTGGGAGAATGATAGGTTCATTAGATCCAATGATGCAGGAAGGGGTCTTAAAGAAGGGTTCAGGATTGGTAGGTGGTTTCCTTATTTCGAGTATATGGCTCTTATAGTTGAGAGCCATAGCTAGAATCTTGGAGGGTGTAGAAGGGGCAACAAGTTTTACCTCCGATAGTGGGTAAATATTGTCAGTAAATATGATCTTGTTAAAAGGGGTACCCTTAATCTCTTTGATAATATCCTTTTCTATCACGCCGTAGGAAACGATGCCTTTGTCTAAATATCTAACAATTTTCATTACACTCAACCTTGTATGTTAAATATTATTCTTTTTATTTAAGGTCAAATTATTCATCTTTAACATATTATTGTTTACCGAGAATATTCTCATTGGCATGGTACAAACAAACCTTAAAAATTATTTCTAATTGATGAGAAACTAACTACAAATCGCATATTTCTCGTACAACCAAGTCAATAAATAATTGTATCCATCATACTCCGACAGTACACTTGTTAAAAACTGTCAAATGTTTTTCTTCAAAGAAGAATATGTCTCTGTCTGAATTATTTTTTCTCCATCGATCTCTCATTTTCTCCATACAATTCTCTGAATCTCCATACTCTCCACGTCTTCCTCGGGGTTGCCGACAGGTTTCTCCATGGTTTCGTCGTTTCTCCACTCACACAGTGTGTCCATGGGACCATTTCAGCGTACCACGTCACCTATATGGAAAATTATTCCGTCAAGTTGTTAACATTAAACGAATGGTGGAGTGGGGGAAGGGGCGGGGTGGATGGAGAAAAGGTGGAGAAATGGAGGATTTATGGAGAATTGTCTTATCCACGGAGACTCCGAGGAGAAACATGCTTCTATTTGGAGGATTAGGTGTGCACCTTGGAGATTCTGAGAGATAGTGAAGAGAACTGCAGAAGTTAAGGTAACGGTTACAGACTAAAAGTACGGTGATTGGAGAGAATCTCTTTCTATACTCAAACTGCGTCCTTCTGAACAAGAGGTATACACAAAGCGGAGGATGTTCAGGTAACTCTTAGTTCACTTAACTGAGGGGAATTTATTCGATAAATATTTTACAAATCAACAAAGAATTGAAACAATTGAGAAAGGAACTTAATACTGACTTGGTAATAGTTTATGGTTTT
>DAOVAG010000041.1 GCA_030671165.1 Candidatus Bathyarchaeota archaeon
ATCAAGTGGTCAAGACCAAAGTATACCTACTACATTGGATACAGAAACTCAAACGGAGCAACCTGTATCGGATACTTCAGATACCCAAATTCCAACAGCTAGTGGAGCTGAGATAAATCAGATTCAAGAACAAGCAGACCCTCAACAAACTGAGGGTGAGCCCACGCCTGAGGGTGTAGGAGATGTTATAAGCCCTCCAACTCCTTCCCAAGAAGTAGAAGGAATGACAGAGGTTGTAGAGGAAGGTGTTCCAGGGAAGTTTTCGCCCGATAAAACTAAATTTACTACCACGATATCTACAGGTGTTAACCGAGACACCGGAAAGATGGGTCCCGACATGTCTGTGACTGTTGGTGATGAGATGTTTGACATGTCTTATAACTACGAGACTAAAACTAAAGGATTAGGAGGTTATTTAAAGGAAAAACTATCTAGGGGTTTATTTAAAGAAGAAACCACTGGTAAAAATGAGTACTACGAAAACTTGGACGATCCTGAAGTTAGGACGTCAGTCATTACAGAAATGACTCAAATAGGAGCAACTGACTTAGAAGAGTCTACTATTAATAGGATTGCTAGGTCTGAAGATGGGAAAACTTATATAGATGAAGATAAGTATTTAGCCAATCTCAATAAAAGGATGCCGATGTCTGAGGCGCAAAACTTGGTTCAAGATAAGAAAAAAGAAGCTTTAAGAGATATAAACAGCGAGATAACTCACCAAGGAACATATTATATGTCCGATACCGAGAAAGAGATATCTCACTCTTTTGATGAATACCAATACGCTGAGGACGCTCTAGTGGATATGATGACCGCGCTACAGGAGTTTGATGAGTTTCCAGAAGAGAAAAGAAACGCAATATTAGCTAGAGACCCTGAGTATAGAGACAAATTGGATAAAAATGTAAAAAGTATGGGTGTGATTTTAACAACTCAGCAAATGCGATACGCAGAGCTAAGTGGGTCAGATAGAGAAGACGCACTGTACTCACCTGAGACTGGGAAGTTAATAAACTACAAAGAAGCCACGCAAAAAGATAAAGATTGGAACGAGGGGCTTTCTGAAAGAGCTGAAGCTATGGCCGCTCTTGTTGGTAATGATGTTAATAAACTAGAGGACCAAAGAAGAGCAACATACTTTGAGTTGTTGTATTTAGCCAAAAAACTAGGAGAAGGTAAAAACTTTGTTAATGCAGTAGCCGAGGGCACTAGTTCTTGGGATATTATAAAAGGGCAATTGTTTTATGCTTACGAAACATTAAGACCTCAAGTTATCCCAGAGGGGGAGGATCCGAAAGAATGGGCAGAAAAAAGTAAAAAAGAGGCTAAGAAATTTTTAAGAGGAGGTGAAGTTGAGGGTGAGTATAATTGGGTAAAAAACATTCCTGTTGATGACTCTTACAAGTTTAAGGGTGAGTTAGGGTTTATAAAATCTGATTCGCCATTAGCGCAAGTTTACAACAGTAAGTTAGAGCAGTTTATTGTAGCTAACAAAGCATTGGTGTTAAATAAAGACTTCTTGTTAGACGCTCAAGTTAACCCAGGTACAGAAGGTGAAGCGTTTTATAGAGGGTTTCAAAAAGGAATGGACAGAACAGGGTTAGACACTAAAAGCCCTACCGATATAGCTCAAACTCAAATTGAGATATTAAAACAATCTGGATTTACTGTTACTCCTGAGCAAGAGAAAAGAATAAAAGCTGGAATGAAACTAGAGCTGCTTGAAGAGGGTGGGTCTTTAGTTCCTTTTCTAACTGAACTTACTTTAGGAAGATACTTTTTAGGGTCGGGAGGAGCTGGCTTAGTAGGAGAGAAAGGTCTTATAACTAAAACCTTTCAAAATGTAGGAATGAAATATGATAGCCCGCTATGGAGAGGTGGAGTTAAGATAATAGGTGGAGCTTTTGAGGAAGGGTTAGTGATGGGGTCAAGCGCGACTGCATTTGATCAAGAAGGAATGGGTGTAAGACAAGGAGTTGTTTTAGGAGGCTCTACTACAGCTGGGGGGCTACTGTTTGGGCAACTAAACCGAATTCCCTTATTAAAAAACGCTTATAATATTGTAAAAACCGCTATTGACGGTCAGATAAAAATTGCAAGTGGTATGGTGGGTATGACTGCCGACCATATAGTTACCAACTTAGCTGATGAAAATATGGAGGTTGGGGACGCTATTAATGAAGCTTTTGGAGGAGATGATAAGCTGACTAACGCCATGAAGTTGTATATTTTAACAGCTGGAATGGGAATGACTAAACCAGGGGAAATAAGCACTAAATGGAGAAGAGCTTTATTAAATGACATTAAAGGTAGATATGGTAGAAAATATATGTCACTACCTGCTTCTATTAGAAGCAATTATGAAACACTAGGAGTTAGAGGAGATGCCTCAATGGAAGATGTTTTTGATGCTTTTCAGAAAAAAACAGGTCCTGAGTCTAAGTATTACAACACTAAAGACTTAAATGAAAACCAAAAGAAAGAACTAGTTGAGATAAGCGAAGCTTATTTAGACATCACAACTTATAATGAGGTTAAAGAGCAGATGAAACAAGCTATCGCGGAAGCTGATAGACTGCAAGCTCAAGAAGACGCTAAGGTAGATAGAGAAAACAGAACTAACGAAGTAATTCAAAATGTAAAGGAGCCGACTCAAACTACGCAAAAAAGTTTAGAAGGAAAGTCTACCATTACTTTTGACACTAGAGCGGGCGATCCGCTTTCGTTTGAAACCGCTCAGTATTATGGTGAGCTAACACCTACAGAACAAACCGCTGTTCAAAAACAGATAGAGCAACAAGTTGCTGACGGAGATATTTCAAAAGCAGAAGGTGAGGCTGCGTTGAATAAAATTCAAAAAGCCACCCAAAGATATAACTCACTTAAGACGGCTAAGAGTAAAAAACAAAGAGAGCAGACTTATAATTTGTTAAACGAAAGAGATGTTTTACAAAAGGAATTAGACGCGCTAGAAGGACAAGTCTTAGGCAGTAATGAGAAACAACAGATACAAGATAAAATTGACGGTATAGACAAGACTATTGAGGATTTTAATAAGGAGGATATAATAGACTCTGAAGAAGTTGATAGAGGGCAGAAAAGACAAATAGGAGTGGATGATCAAAACAGACCGATTTATGAGTCTACTACCGACCAAACATCTGCCTCAGAGAGAGGGTCAATAAATCAACAAAAACTTGATAAAGTAAAAGACAAACTTAAGCAAAGCGAAGAGGAATTAGCTTGGGTAGAGAAAGAGGACCCTAGTCGTATTGACAAAGCTAAAGCAGAAGTAAAAAGACACCAAGATGAGGTGGCTAGACTAGAGAAGGTTCTTGAAGAAAGGGACGCTGAACCAGGAATATACGCTGAAGAAGCCTCTACTAAAGAGGGGGCTATGAAATCACTTAAAGAAGGTAGGAGAGATGTTGCTACTACGGCCCTCACCAAGCAAGAAAGAGCAGACTTAAAAAAAGAAGGGTATAAAATAATAAAAGACCAAAACCTTGGTAATGAAATAATATATAAAGACACCCCTGAAGCTGAAGCTAAAGCTAAACGATTAGCTGAAATTTTTGGCAAGGAGGCAACAGCTGAAGAGGCCGCGGAGATTGGTGAATTACTAGGATATAAGCAATCAGAAATAGATCGCTTTATAAAAAGAAATTATACCGAAGATGGGACGGAAAAGAGAGATATTAGCAAGATAGTTGAACTAGAACGTAAGCATGAAACTGGATTTGCATACCTAGACGAGGCATACGAAGCTGCCAAAAGACAGTTAGAAATTAACCCGAAACTAACCGCTGAACTAGAGTTGGTAGAAGACTACGAAAAGGCTTTCCCTGAAAAAGCCACTACTGAGGTTACTGAAAAGGTGGATAAACAAATTGAAGAAATAGATAAAAAGTTAAATGAAAAAGTAAGTGAATCAGACTATGATTTTTATAGTTCGCCAACTCTTAATGAAACTAAGGTGAAAAAAGAGAGCTCTCTTTTAATGTTTAAGCGAACAGGAGAAAACACTGCTGAATTTGAATTCGTGCCATCAATAATTGAATCCTCTCTCCAAGACTCTTACAACAGCATTGAGCCTTTTGCTGAAACCACAAAAAACAGTGAGATTAGTACTTATGAATTACAAGAAGGTCTTGTTTCAGACCGTAAAAATCTAGATATAGAAATAGTTAAACCTGGGAAAGTAAGAAAAAATGCTGATGGCAAATATGAGGTAGTAGAAAAAGCACAGATAAGGATTACTAGAAACGCACCAGGGACAAGCTTTAAAAACAGAACAACTAAAAGCAAGCAAACAGTAGAGAAAAATCCTAAGTCGGTTAAGGAAGAAACACCCACTACCGAAAAACCTCAAACTAGGACTCTTGAAGAGCCTTTAGAGTTACATAAAGGCGGGGCTGGAACTAAGGATATTTATGGCGAAACTAATACTCGACACCCAGACGCAGAAGGGACATTCTATAGTAGTGACCCATCTATTGCTGAACAATACAAAGGGGAGGGAGAGGTTAAGCCTTTTAGCGTTCCTAAAGGTGCTACTGTAGAAAGGATAGAGATTGATGGTTCTAAAATGAGCCGTGAAGAATATAATCAAGCTGAAACTGATGCTATTAATAATTCCAAAGCAGATGTGGTAGAGCTAGTGACTATTGAAAACAGAAGCGGTGGAAGAGGAACTAATAAAGAAACTCAATATATTGTTAAAGATAAACCTACATCAGATGCTAAAGAGCCAAAAACAACTGAAATACCTAGCAAAGAACAAGCCCCAAGTGCTAAAACAGATGCTGAGAACCAATCCCAAACAGAGCCTCAAGAGCCTACCGCAAAGAGTGATGAGAGAGCAGACAGAGAAAAAGAGCTAAGAAAGAACCTCGGCAAGCCTAAAGAAGTTGAAGGGCAATGGAGAGAGAAGAAGTCTTTCCCTGAATATGATTACGTCCCTGGAAAAAGAGGGAAAGAGTCTAGTAAGCTAGAGGCTAAAGATAACGAGCCTCTACAGGATGTGTTTAATGATATTGAAAACAACATCATAAGCGACACTCCCTTTGAAAAAAGAACAAAGGAGCAATTAGACGCATCGTTAGATAAGTTAATAAACAGTGAATGGTATAATGAAGCCAACGACACTTCTAAAGAGAATGCTTTTAGAAAAGTATTAGAGCGTTTTAAAGTGAGACAACCTAGATCTCCTAAAACTACTTTTGAATATGATCCTAAGACCGAGAAAATATATAATGATATTGAGTTACTTAAAGAGCAGCTTAGAGCTCATGAAAGAGGTGGTAAGGACTTAGATAAGATTGTAACTAAATTAATCAAGTATATTGACACTAAGGTTAAATCTAGAACTCCATATACTGCTGAAACTAAATGGACTCCTGCTGAGATTAAAAAACTATACGCAAAACTTAAAGGACTTAGCAAGGTTGAAAAAGGTGAAAAACCTATTGCCATAGAAAAAGTCAAAGAAGAAGGTAAAAAACGTAAGACAGATCAAGTAAAGGAGCTAGATAAAATATTAAAAGAAATAGATAGTTTAGTAGAGATTAAGCTAGCTAAAACAGCAATATCTTATATAAGAGCTGAATTAGACCTTTCTAAGGAAGTAACTAAAGGTGGTAAGGGTAAGTTGCCAATAGAGGTTCAAAACGAGCTTAGAAGGATTAAAAACGAGGAATTAAAGGAAGAAAGGCTAGAGGACAAAACCTTACGCGAGCTTGAAGAGTTGGCTCAATATATTAAAAACTTAAAAAAGGACGGTAAGGTTGATCAAGCAGAGAAGAGGCAAAGAGAGAAGCGGGCTAAAATAAAGTCAAGAGGCGCAAGTACTGAAGCTATTCTCAAAAAAGCTAAAGCACCAGCTAAAGTGTTTGAAGGTAACGAAAAGCAGAAAAAGGCACAAGCTGGAACTCAGTTGAATAAGCCTAAGATAAATATTGAACAAGCTTTAAAGAAGTTAGATTTAACTAAAGGAGATGAGCCTGTATCTCCAGGTAGTGAAACCACTATTGATGAAAGAATTGTTGAGGTTCAGAAAGAAATTCAAGAAAAAAGTGACGACTATAAAGCCAAAAAAGAGAAGGGTGAAGAAATATCTTTAGAAGATAAATTAAAGCATTTGGACGAAATTAAGACCCTGCAAGGAGAGGTCAGGGTGTTAAATAACAAGAAATACAGCCCACCTACTTTAAAGGAATTGAGAGAAAAGCAACAAGAAATTCAATCAGATATTGAGAATAAGGATATTTCTGAAGAAGAAAGAGCTGATCAAGAGGAAAAGTTAAACAAAGCTGTTGAAACTGTTGAGGATAGAATATACCAAGATGAAGCAGACGCTAAGGAAGAATCAGGTAAGTTTAACCCAGTGGTAATTGTAACTAACGCAGAGGGAGAGACTTTTGCTATTAATAAAAGTGAAGATTTAAAACTTTTAAAGGAAGATGAGTTTGTGGACGTTACGGGTTATAGTGCGCCTACAGGTAAAAAAGTTCCTATTAGAAAGGCTGTTAATTTAGGTTCATTGGGCTTAAGTGGAATGCAAAACCTTAAGACATTACTTCAATCTATCCCTAAAGGGGATAAGGTTTTATGGGAGAAACAAAAAGCATTAATGGCTAAGGTAATAGAAGCGGAGAGAGATATG
>DAOVAG010000014.1 GCA_030671165.1 Candidatus Bathyarchaeota archaeon
TTGTATGTTATTATTTTCGATCATTTTTCCTTGATTAGAGGTAAATATTATCTCCAATACTTTCACTACGCTTTAAAAGCGTCATATACATGGACATGTATAAGATTAATAAAAATCATAATCAATATTGGATTAAGAATGTTAGTTATAACATTATGGTAATGTAATAGATGAAAGAATCTACATTCTATACTTGAAATAGAGGTGACTATATAATTACTAATCATAAAAGTGTTAAAAATAACGGTTTAACCGCAAAATAAACATCATACTCAAAACTAAATCTATTTGATATTCAAAAACTATCATGTTTATGACTATATTTTTTAAATTTAGATATTATTTTTAGATCAATAGTTCTTTTCTTCTAAGTCTTAGCTGTTACAGATATAGTTGAGAAATTATTTACTAAGGCTTAAATGTGAGTTAGACAATGATAAAGTGGATAAATTAGGAGATAGATATAGACTTGTCTACTCAGAACAATGAACCTGCTCTTTTAAGAGAATTCCGAGAGTTATACAATTATGTATATGATGTTGGTAAATATGTCAACATCATCTATAAACGACTTGAAAAAATTGAGACAATGATTGAGGACATCTCAACGAAAATCGATGAGAGAACGACAGCAAATAGGAGCGACATTTCAGAGATCTTAGAGAAGATGTTTACCAAGTCTCAATTCAATGAATTTATAGAGGAACTACGTGGAAACATAGAAGAAAAATTACCCTCACTTCCAGAAATTTTGGGAACAACCAAAGAAGAACCCTCTTCATCAAGGTATTCAAAAATTTCTGAACCACCTAAACCGCCATATAAAGAGAAACGACAAAAAGGTATCTTTGGATAAAATCTATAATTATCGTAATTTCAAGAAATATAAAAAGGATTCCTATCCCATCTGCCAATAATTATAGCTTCGTTAAGAATTTTCTCAGCCTCTCTCTTTATTATTTTATTTGGATCTTGATTATTTTTTACTGGATCGACAGAGTTTTTAGGTATATTATGTTTCAAGATACATTTCCTCTTTCTCTAAAAATATCTACTTTTTTTGAGGATAGTTTAGTCATATTACCCTCTTCAAACCAGCTTTAGGTTTCCAATTGTAACAGAGACTAACCAAGCATCCTTAAACTGCAGATCAATGGCTTTATTATGTTTGATATTTATGATAGTATTCTAGAATCTGCTTCTTTCCCTAATGCGACTATATTAATTTTAAATAACTAACTAACGCTTGATCTATCCATCTCCTTAAGAAAGAAAGTGATAATCAACTATTTATAGAATCATTTACGGTTGTGGGGGGGTTATAAAAAGTTTGAGTTGACGTATAGCTGCGAATACAACTATATGTAACATAAATCAAAAGAATAGTAAAAAAATTGGTTTTTTTGAGAAAAGTTATCCTTCTCTTGGTTTAGCTAGAATTTCCTTTATTTTCAATTCAAAGAATTTTCTGGGATAAGAGGGTTTAACAACTATCGCTGTGTCTGCACCATCCCCGGTTCCAGCGATTGAAATAACTTCTTTATCCACGGGTATTAATCCTGCATCTGCAACCATTAAGACGATTTCAACGCAAACTTTCATACCTTGACTGAACCGATAGAGTGTTTGAGCAATAATCTCATTAATAGATTTTCCTCCAAATTTTTGAGTAAAAGCGGTATTAACGTCTCCGCTTAAAGCATGAGTACCAGTAAAAATTGTAATTCCTTTTTTTATGAGACTTGTTCTTTCTTCTGTAGTCATTGTCCAACCTTTATCTTTATACCCTTCTGAGATTGTCACAGCAATAATGTTAAACTTGGAGTTTTTAAAAATATCAACTGCTTGTAAGACTGTACCACCATGTGTAGAAGATATGATAATATCTCTAATATTTAGTTCAACTGCTCTATCATAAGCTAATCTAAGTGTCTCACTTGTATTAATTTGCCCCTTATTTTCATAATAGGTAATGCTTTTTTTCATAATCTATTCCTTATGTTCTATGTTATTATTGATAATTATGATAGATTTTATGAATTTATAAATGATATATCTAAAGAAGTTAATTAGATATCAAAGAATATCTAAAACGATTATTTGTAAATAATTGGAATCCAAAGAAGTTATACATTACATAATCGTTTCTAATTTAATTGTGATTCTTTAAAAGTTGATATTTTTTCTTTGAGAAGAATAATATATTTTTCAGATGTCATTTAGCGAAAAAATATGAATTATTAAATGAGAAATAATATTATTTGTAAAAAAGGTCATTTCACTTGTTAACATAAATTTGAATATAGATTTTAAATCTATATTTTGTATGCATAAACAGAATATAAAGCCTAACTCTATATCCAATCTCTATATTTAATATAAGGTGAAAAATAACGATTTAAATCAGTTTTATAAAAGAATATGTTGGTGAAAAATAAATAGCCTGATGATTCTTTATTTTAATTATTAAAAAAGGGGGTAATTTTATGAAAAATTCTTCAAGACGTTCTAGATTAGATATATACTTTGATCTGTTACAAGTTCTCGAGCTAGGTGTGGATAAACCGACACGAATTATGTATAGTGCAAATCTATCTTGGAAAACGCTTAATGAGATACTTTCTACACTCATCTCAAAAGGTTTCATAAAAGAAGTTTATGTGAAGACTTCAAAGAGATACCGAATAACCGAAATAGGACATAATGCACTTTCTTATCACCGGAAGTCAATAGAAGGGTTGAAAGTTATGAAGAGTTGGGTTAGATCATGATCTTTTCTTTCACAATTTGGAATTTCGAAAAATAAAAATTATTCTTAAAGTTCTATCAATGTTAAATGAATGAAACCATTATGTGTATACAGTTCTAAAATAAACTCTCTTAAAATTATTAAATTGTATATATTTTAAACTGAAATGAAAGTAATCTGTAATATTCTTTATAAGCGACCCATCACATGATGAGTTAAAGTCTTCGTTATTTTATTTTGGAAAACCAACATAAATAATCGATTATGTTAGTGTTATGGGTGACCTGATTGGGTAAAAAGAAAGTATTAACCGAGTCCGATATCAAACCTCGTTTACCTAGAGATTATGAGGTTTTAGGTTTCGCTGAAAAACTGTTGGGTTACGATAGGGTTCAGGTTAAATGTATGGATGGATTCACTCGATTATGTAGAATTAGAGGAAAGATGAAACGAAGAGTTTGGATAAGAGTCGGTGATGTTGTTCTAGTATCCCCTTGGGATTTTCAAAATTCGAGAGGCGATATTACGTTTCGTTATAGACGAAATCAAGCAGATTGGTTAAGAAGAAATGGCTACTTAAAAGATGTCCAATTTGCTTAAAAGGTCTTGTAGTCATTGCCTGAAGTGTCAATAAGAAGGATGTTTAATTATAATGGTAGGGGACGTCCTAGAGGTAGATCGAATTCATATGAAGGTTTCTTAAAATCGATTGTCTCAATCGCTCGGAAGTATGATTTAGAACCGGATCAATTATTTGAAGCATTCGTTGAGGCATGGAGTAACAAGTTGTCTCAATACGGAATTTTAACGATCTCATGTAGGGTAGTGAATCATGATTCTGCTACTTTTCTTATAACTAATGAAGAAAATGTAGTTTCACAGTTTCCTATAACATTGGATGTTCTGAAAGAACCGGAATACTATAAGAATCAACTTCACTATTTCTCCGAATTTAATTATAGAAATAAAAATCAAGATAATAAGATAAAAAATATCAGCGAATTAAGATATGGCATGAAAGGAATTGATATCAAAGCAAAAGTTATTGAGATTCCACCAGGTATAAATGTTTTAACAAGATTTGGAACAACTGCTTATGTGTCTAACGTGAAGATCGCTGATGAATCGGGATCTATAAGACTTAGTTTATGGAATAATCAGGTAGATAGCGTGCATGTAGGTGACGAGATTGAACTTAGAGCCTGTTATATCTTTCGGTACAGAGGGGAACCTCAATTAAGATTGGGCCGAAAAGGCACATTGACAACCATCAACGAGAAGGAACCAAATTCTCTAAAAAAATAAAATAGCCATATTATTTGTAATAACTTATTAGTGTACGTCCTCAATGGCTGTCTTGTTTGTAAGGCGTACGAGATAAATAGCTTAATTTTATGGTGTTCAAAGCTGAAATATGCTCTATATTAAAAGTCGTTGTTTTGATCGCGATAATACTATCATTGATCTTGTTTATACCTCGTGCAAAGTTTAATCATAAAGTTGATGAAAACATGAAAGCCTTGAACGAACACAAATAATAATCAAATATTGTTTATGTTTGATTAAATTGACACATTGAATCCAACCCAAAAATAATCAAATCTTAAAAATATCTGTTTAAAGAATTGAAAAAATATGATTCCAGAAGATTATGAAAACGTCAGAGTGATACTGAAAAACTCAAAATATACTGAAGAAGAAATAATTGAGTCTAATAATTCAGATCAGTAGATGTGTTTACTGAATGATATTTATTTTTATTTATCGAACAATTTGACCTGAAATATCATTAGAAATAATTCAAAAGAGTCCCGTTTCTTTTAACGTCTTTAATATATTTGAGATTCATTGGTTTAAAGGTTTGATTTAGAGCTGTTCGGAGATTTCGTTCGTAATCTTTTATATTTACTTCTTTAATGTTCCTTAATTGTTCAGTAGGTTTCACTGTGAAAGTTCTATTACGATATGTGAAGGGTTTAACTTTAACAAAGTTGACGACGTCTCCTCGCCGTACTGTTTTACCTAGATCGATAAGTTGAAGGGCACATTGGTAAGGTTGATGTAAAGCTATATCGTTTATTTTATCTTTTGGATCTTCGTGAAGTTGTACGTTATATGTTAAATCTTTTTTACTAATTATTCCCATTTGTAGATCAGTTAGAACTTTATTTATGATATCTTGAATACGTTGTTTAGATTTTTCAAAGTCTCCCCAATTGTTCACTTTTACCATCGCTTTTACACAATCTTTGAAAATATTTTGTATGAAAGGTGGAGAATTAGATTTAACAGCGGTTACTCCCTTTATGTCAGGTGTACCATCTCCTCGTATACCAAAGTAAGCTTTCATAGCTTTTGGAAGTATACAGACAGAGTATTGTTCATCCACAGCAAGATCTAATTTAAAGCGATCTTTTACAGTCTTGATGAGCCACAGCACTTGTTCATTACTTGGATTATCTAGAAAGAGTGAATCTGTATCTCCATAGATCGGGTGGAGTCCTCTTTCTTTTGCTATGTTATACGTTGTTTGAAGACAATGTCGACCATATGCCGTGATGGATTCCGCAAGTGAAGGGTGAGATAAACCTCGAATACGAATTGTAACACCGTAACTTGAAACAAGAATTCGTTTGAGTAGTTGAGATGTAGCTTTAGCTTGCCATCTCGCTTCAGGGGTTATGGTCTTACTTTTTGAAAGAGGTTTAAACCAGTGAATACGTAGATCTTTTAAGGCTCCTATTAATATTGAATAAACTCCTCTTTTTAATGTGCACACGGTGTGTTCAAGTTTAGGTACTCTGTTATCTTGACATTCTTGATGAAAACAGTTTATGGTTTCATAAGAGAGATTATATGAATCGATTAAACTTGGATATAGGCTCTCAAAATCTAGAACTATTGTGTTGAAGTATACTCCAGGTTTAGGTTTAAATGTGAGAGCTCCTTGAACACGCTTCTTTGTTTCACCTCTTCTTAACTCTTTAGAGGTTGGTATTAAGATTCTATTTCTTCTAAGATAGTTATGGAGAATGGACTTAATCCAAGTACTGACATGTCTGTTGGAGTAAGCCATCGATAGAGGAATATTGCCTACTCTTGAAAGAATAAAAGCTAAGTAATATCGTTCTAGGTCAAGATTCTCATTTAAATTCAGTATCTCAGAGGGGATGTGCGGAATTGGTTGTGTACAGAGAGTAAACCATCTTTTTAGTAATTCATATTTTGAAGAATTAATCTCTTTTATTTCACGATATTTCTCTTCAAATCTCTTCTTTGTCTTGTTTGAGATCGTATATATTGGTTTTATTTGATCTCCTTTAATTATATGTTTAGCTCCAAAAATTAATCCTTTATCATACACATAACTCAGAATGGGGGGGATTTCAGCCTCCCAAGACTTTTCAAATTTCTCAGAAATATACTTAAGATCAGAGAAATCCTCCAGATGTATCTTTGTTATTTTTATTGGTTGGTCTGAAAAGAGTTCATTTTTTATTACTATCTCAGTTTTTAAATTTAGAGCTTCAATAATTTTTTGATCGTTTGGAGATAACGAATAAGGTATGAAAAAATAGGGTTTATACGTTCTATCCACTATTTCTTCACAAACATTTTTTTGATCGTTAAAGAAAATAAGTTTAACGCCTTGATCAGTTACTTTAATCTCAATTAAGTAATGAACCATTAGAGAGACAAACCTCTAAGATGACGATTAGTCTTGCCAAATTATTTAGAAATCAAGTACCTAAAAACTAAACCTCTTTAATTACACCATTTAACATTCCTGATTAATTATAAAAATATTTACCCAGCGTTTTTATCATTAATACACCTATACCTAAACCAAATTTTCTTAATGAAATTATGCAGATTATGTTAATCTTTAAAGATTTGACCATGATTTTTGCACATAAGTCACCGATAATACCGCCTACTTCTTAGGCTATAAACTTGAACTCTTAACGTCTAAATGTATATGATGATTTTGAAATAACCTACCATACAGATATCCTCTTAACTATAGTCTAGAGTTATCTCTCCTCCCATCCTTACTTTCATACGTTATCAGTTTACAGAATATCTAGTTAAGTGTCGCCTAATGTATAGACCTGCCTTTGACAACATACCTTTTAACGTTAACTATTACCCCTGTAATTAATAATTTAGTTTAGTCGTATAATAAAACTTTGTTTATACATCTACATAGAAAAAGTATTAGTTTTATAGATATTCCAAACTCAAAAATAAGAATGGATGACTCTAAAATTTAAATGTTGAAGTTATGTAAAGACATGAATTACAAAAATATTAATTGTTGATCAAAATAAGTTATCAATTTAACTATAATCAACTTTAATAAAAGTAATCTAGAACTATTACGAAAAAGATAATAATCATTATTATTCGCACAATTATATCTACCGAACTCGAGGCTAAAGTATGTTCTCTACCTTACGAAATCCTAAATTGCTAAAAATTTACCTAATTCCCTTATTTGCTGTACTCTTAGGAACCATGACACAATCAATAGCTGTACTTTATGTATTTGAACTGGGTGGGAGCACTTTTGAAATAAATCTGATCTCAACTGTGCGAAGCTCCATGGGTATTCTCTTAATTGTTCCATTCGGAATCCTATCTGATCGTTTTGGTCGAAAACCGATGGTCCTTTATCCAAGATTAATACAATTCTTAGGTGTAGTAGTTTACGCTTTTGCTACAAGCCCTAATCATTTACTCATTGCTTCAATAGTAGGTGGATTTGCCGGTGGCGCTTTTTTTCCGGTTCTTCTTACAATGATTGGTGACCTTAGTGAAAGAGAAAATATACAAGAAGTGATAATTACATTCTTCTTATTTTAAATTATAGGTATGTTAATTGGGCCAACGATCACTAGTCTATTATTAACTTTTCCACAAATAATTCTAAGAAACATTTATCAATTAGTTTTGGTAGGTCAAATACTCTTTTTCATTTATCTTTTTACACAAATTAAAGAGACAAAACTATCAAACGAGAAAAAACAAAAAATTGATTATAAACATGAATTATCCAATTTATTCAACACAAGAAACTTTCAAAGCCTTATTTTAATGGGATTCTTCTACTTTTTTTACAACACCATAATCCGAACATATCTACCGATTTATGCTAAAGTTGATTTAAATCTCTCAGATGCTGAAATAGCATCATTGTCCATATTTCGTAATTTAGCAGTCATGTTAATTCGTTTAACAGGAGCGACTTTATTAGCCAAAGTCTCAATTAAACGGTTTCTTATCATAGCAATAGCGTTAGGAGGAATAAACAGTTTCTTGGTACCTCTTAATACTTCTTATTTACCTCTGATATTATCAATCTTTCTGTCAGGTTTAAGTTATGGTGCAGTAATGAGTCTTGGTTCAACACTTGTATCGATTAGCTCATCAATTGAAAATCGAGGAGTTGCCAACAGCATCTATATGGCCTTTAATGGAATAGGAAGAATACTAAACATGGTAACAACACCCATTGCAGATACATACGGTAATGTTACACTTTTTATGGTAGGAGGTTTCTGTGCTTTAGGCGCAATTATTCCCACTCTGTTTTATAAAATTAAAAAAAGTTTAACTTAACGGCTATCATAAACGCTGATAAATATGATCATCACCAATTGAATATTAGAACAATCACGATGATTTCGATAAAGAAATCGTATACACCCTTGTTTACTCCTTAGGAGTATTAAAACAGTCTATTTATTCTATTTGTTAGAGAATCAAACAATTATTTCTATTTGTTAATAAATAATTGATTTCAATAAAATGGTATATAATCTGCTTCTAAAACATTAGAGAAGATAAGTTTGTTACGAGATAAATTTTATCTAAATTTTTGAAACTGGAAAATTCGTAAGAAGTAACTAGATGGCATCCTCAAGAGACTGAATAATGTCTGATAATACAGCTACATTATAGCGAGTTAGATTCTGATTGGTTTAGAATCAACCTCGCTTTAATGAGTTTACGATATAAAAATTCCAATTTATTTGAATTCTTTTTCGTGATGGCTTTCAGTAAGTCACCTTCAATTTCAAAAACATCGAGACGTTTATAATAATCTAATGATTCATGGAAGTGTGCTAGTACGATCTGTCCAGTTAAAATGGGGTGATTATTAGTAAGATTCGCCCCTGAATATTGTATTCCATGTTCAAGCTCGACTTCAAGTCCTTGAATAAAATCTTTGAGGGATATTTCAAGTTCTCCTACATTCAAATTCGAAAGAATAACAGAGGCTTCTTCTGATAATATTTTATTATTTTTTAATTTCGTCCAATCTCTGAAATTTAATTCTTTACAAATTCTTTTCACTTCTTCTATAGTAACGTACTTAGGAAGTTTCATATTATTCCTCATATTTATTAAAAGGTTAAAGTTCCGTTTAAATTTTTATTGGCGATTGTAAATTTTTAGTTCTAATGTTTTTGCGTCTACAATGGGGCGTCTTTTTTTTTTGTTTAATTGAAAGTTGCTTCCGATAGTTTTATACCTAAATATTTTTGTTATGAATTAACCTTCAACGATATTTAAGCGATAACTATTTTTTTTTACGCGTTCTATACGATTTTATTTTTTAGTGATAATAAAATTTTTAAATACATCACATTCAATATGTTTAGAAAAACATAACGGAGAAAATTAAATGAAAATTATGAGTGTCAGGTTTTGGGGAACACTCAGTATAATCACGATTATCATTTTGGTGTTTGGAACGGCATATTCTTTAGGATTCAGCCCATTTACAAATGTTAGAACAAAACTAGTGATTTCAACGACTACGAGTCTCTACGATACGGGACTTCTTGAAATTCTTGAAGAATATTTTGAAATCAATTATCCTATTGATACATATTTCATCTCATCAGGTACAAATAGTGCAATACAGTATGCTAAAAATGGGGATGCTGACATGATTCTAGTTCACGCACCATCGAAAGAATACACTTTCTTAGAAGATGGTTATGGTGTTTGTAGAAAAATTTTTTCTTATAATTATTTTACTATTATTGGACCAGTAGAAGATCCAGTAAATATTATTGGTTTATCTCCAACTCAGGCTTTAGCTAAAATTGTTGATGCTGGGAGAAAGAGTGAAATCACCTGGATATCTAGAGGGGATGAATCCGGCACTCATAGTAAAGAGAAAGAATTATGGACTGCTTCAGGTTTCGATTGGAATGAATTAAGGAATGAAGATCGATGGTTTAGGGAATCTGGCACAGGTATGGGTAAAACTTTACAAATAGCAAATGAAAAGTCTGCTTATACTTTAACAGACATTGGAACTTACATTACATATTTCTCAGATCATTTGATAAGCCTTGATATTTTAGTTGATTCGGAAAGAGATTTACTCAATGTTTATAGTGCAATAGCTGTTAATCAGACTTACAATCCTGATGTGAATTTTGACGGAGCAATAACATTCATAAAATTTCTAACTTCTGATATTGGTCAACAGATAATCGAAGAATTTGGGCAAGAGACGTATTCTCAGCCACTTTTCTATCCCGCTGTACAACTATTAAACGATAATACAGTTCCAAATCTTGTAAACTGGATAATTGAATTAGCCTACTTCAATGGTTCAGAATGCCCCTTGAAATATCAAAATAATCATAAAGAAATGTATAGTTAGAAATAATTATATGGTTTATTAGAAGAAGTGTTAATAAATGACTATTGAGAGAGAAATTTTTGAAATTGTTATCAGAGCCATTGCAATATCTGGAGCTGCTACTTTTCTTGTAGCTATCTGGGGAGTACCGATTGGAATATTTTTAGGATCTAGAAAATTTCGCGGGAGAACTTTTATCGTAAGTTTCCTAAATGCTATGATGGGTATGCCCGCTGTAGCTCTTGGATTAATCTTATATTTAATTTTTTCAAAATCTGGACCTCTAGGATTTCTTCATCTTTTATACACACCGCTTGCCATTATAATTGGACAAGCAATCCTGATTACACCGATTACAATCAGCCTAGTTACAAGTACAGTAGAGACAATCAACCCTGAAATAAAAAATTTAGCGAAAACTTTGGGTGCATCTGAGACTGAGGCAGCTATGGCTGTATTGAAGGAATCGATCAGTGGAGTTTTATTAGCAGTTGCAACTAGCTTCAATCGAGCCATAGCCGAGTTAGGTGTAGCGCTCATGCTGGGTGGAAATTTACGAGGATTAACCAGAGTCTTAACCACTTCTATAGCATTAGAAACGACTAGAGGAGAATTAACACTTGGAATAGTGCTGACACTAATATTAATAGGAATTGTTTTAACGATTAATCTTTCCATAAATTTACTCCAAAAGAGAGTAAGGAGTTGGTTATGGAGATGATTGTTCTTCAATCAATCACAAAGAATTATGATGAA
>DAOVAG010000202.1 GCA_030671165.1 Candidatus Bathyarchaeota archaeon
GCATAAATTCTTCCAAAACGCGTTAGGGAAACCTTTACACCCTTTTTGGAAGGTTCTTTCTGAATAAATCCTTTCCTCTCAAGACGTCTGGTGAGTCTACTGAAACGGGTTTTCACTACTGGATGAGAAGAGTTTAAGTTACACCATTTCATTATCTGCATCAAAGTGTCTGATTCTCCTCCATGTTCAAGTAATTTAATTAAGACCATTTTTTCCTCTCTATTTGGTTGTTTAAGGCGCTGAGCAGGTAAGTAAATCTCTTGCGGTGTCATTCCTTTAATACTTCTAGTCATTGAAAACCATTTTTTAAATGAAGGATCATCTGGAGATGGGACATACCATCCCCTCTGCTTTGGTGGAACGATATAGATCTTGACATCTCTAAACATGAGAGAGACTGTCACAATAGCACCATACGCTTCTTTAGTAGTCGAAGTTGCATCAATCAGGGTTTCTCGTTGATAGTCATCTACCTCTCTTTTAATAATACTATAGAAAACACAAAAAACGTTTTCATAACTCTGGGGGTTATATCCAATAGTTTTAGGTTTTAGTAAATTATTAGATAAAGTGATTGAGAGATCTTTCACATTTCTTCTCGAGGCGAATCCATATTTATCTCTTTTTCGATCAAAAAATAGATATATTGAGTCTATCGGTTCAAGATTATTCCAGTGGTTGATTCCATCAATAATTCGTTGATAATCATTCCCCACCATACATAGCATTGCAACCATAAGTCTTACCTCAGTTTTTGTTAAAGATTATTACAATCACTTTGTTTCAACAATATACAGTTTATTTTGATGAATCATTTTCTTCTATAATTTCTCCACCGTTTCGTCATCAATTCGTCAAGTTTTGGGAAACTTGGATCTTCAACTTTAGTTAAGTTTCCAAATCTACTAATATTAAGCTTAAGTTCACCTTTAAACTTGTTAATATACCCATTTTCAATATCGACTAAATCACCGTCATTTAGTATATCGACCATCTCATCCCATAAAGATAAAAATATTATTCCTGTTCGATCTCCAACTTTAACGTTTACGACTCTATGCTCTTTATCATCTTTTGTCTTTACGACTTTAGGTTTACTCTTTGAAATAATCCTAACCCGAATGCTTACTCCTCTTGCATCCTCAGTTAATCCATTAATCGTATAGATCATTAGTATTACCCCTATTGAAATATAATCATCTAAAAAGAAAAATTTATCGAAATTATTAATTCAGTACGATATTAAATCATTTTTTCTTTCTATACATTTTTGAAAAAATAAAGGAGTATATCAAATATACTTCGAATCTATAGTAATCAGAAAAATAACAGATTTTAAGTTTCTTTTTGATCTTAACATTAGGGAATGAAATGGATTTACTTTATTTTTAACAAATATAAAATTTGTATTACTGAATAATGAGAGATTAGATATTTATTATTATATGGCTACCTAAATATTTACATGAATAAGCATGCTTTCCACATCAAAAAAAGCCTTATCATGATAAGCGAGAAAAGTTTCTGTATAATCACTTGATAGAGAGTTCACGAATAAGAGCAAAATAGTACTAATATTTTCTGAAAATAGAGAAAAATATTTACAAGAACAAAAAAAACAGTTTGTTTACTATATTATACATACTTTTATCTCAAATTTTCTTAAATAGAGTAAAAGGTCGATTCAACAGAACACATTGTAAAAGATGAATTATTATAAAAGTCTTAACTGTCATAGTTTAGCTAAGAGGCGAAATATTACAGTTATTTAATTGGACTAAAGATTCGTAATATTAATAAATATTGAAAATATTTGTATCTCTATTCAGTTCAACCGTAGAGAAGGAAGAAAAGATGCCAATACTATCTTCGAATACAAAAAACAATTTTGAAGTAGATCTTACAAACATTGAAGGAGATGGAAATTTCCCTTGTCCCAAATGCGGTTTATTTATTTCCCCTGATGATTTGACAACGAAAGTTTATACAATTCTCTCTATTGAAGGAAAAGATGATAACCCAACAAGTATGGTTATTCAATGTAACAAGTGTAAAAGTATTATAAATCTAAACGGATTTGATGTATAGTATAATTGATCACAGACATTCACATAAGATTATCAATTTTTATTATTAGTTTATTTTGTAAACGGTAGTATAGGATACAGATTTGGTTACCTCAAAGTTTGTGATTCATTTGAGTGACTTGACAATCTGATGAAAGAAAAGTAAGAAGAAAAAGTAAGGTTGAACCTGCAAAGTCACTCAGAGAAATATATGATGAATCAAGAAAAAAGCATCAACAAGTTTTGCCACTAATCGTAAACTTTCGCTTCACCATTTTTTTCTATTTAGGGATTCATTAGTAATGTGTAATTGAAGAAAATAAGAACGCTTTATTTTTGTTTCATTATTGTTGACGCTCAATAATTTCTAACCAGATACCATTTGGATCCTTGATGAAAGCTATTCTTGTCGTTGAACCTTGCAAAGAATAGGGTTCCATCGTTATCTCAACATTTAGCTTTCTGAACATTTTCATAGATTGCTCCATATCTGATACAGCAAAAGCAATGTGATCAAGTTCATCACCCGAGTTCCAATCCTTTTTTTCTTTCCAGTAAGTTAGCTCTAAACGTGCGTCTGTTTCCTTATCTCCGAGGAAGGCGATCTCAGCCTTGTTCTCTGGGATTTCCATCCTACTTATAAGTTCAAGCCCTACAACGTCACGATAGAATTGTAT
>DAOVAG010000159.1 GCA_030671165.1 Candidatus Bathyarchaeota archaeon
GGTAGAATCGTGCGCACGTAAAACTACTTAATTTATCTGGGCTGTGTTATTGAGAATCCAAAGTGTCTTTTCCGAAAGATGATTGGAGCCCCTTCTATCTTTAAAAACACGAAATCGTCTGAACTTGCGACGGATGGTGTAACCTAGGACTTCACAAGGGGACACTCCATCCATGATACTCCGAAGCTCTGGCTCATAAAAATGGATTAAATTTCTGAAGTTTTGCTCATCCAGGTTTTCTCTATCACTTAAATTATTTTCAAGCTGTGCAATTGACATTAAGAATCTTAACTTAATTTACTATATATATTTACACGAATTTTCGTTTAGAAATTAATTTATGTATTCGTCCTCCGCGTACGCGAATAATAAATAGTTTAGTAGTACTAATCATTGAAATATCTGAGAAACGAAAAGAAAATGGCTCCAATGCTATCAGACGAAATGAGAGAAAACATAGAGAAACTCTATAAACACAGTCTGAAGCTAATGGAGAATCCAGAAACATTAGATGAGGCAATTCAGAAATTATATTTAATACTCAATGTAGATCCAGATAACGCAAAAGCCAAGTATGCAATCTCTAGAGCGCTAGTCATTAAGGGAGATAACGTTAACGCCTTAAAATATCTAAAAGGCATTAACGAAAAAGACGTCAATGAAGAGCAGGTAGAGAGAATATTAGGTATTTTAACACAGAATTCAAAGAGTCCACCTGCGCCTGAAAAAAAAGACGTTGAGATAACACAAGTTGCTGAAACTCCAGTATCTGATACATCACTCTTGACAGCTGGAATCGTAATATCCATTATTTTAATTGTATCTTACTTCAGTCTAAACTTTCTTACAGAAGGCTACCTAGTTGGATGGGACTCAATGTCACATGTCTTCAAGACATGGTTCACAGTTGAAAGCCTTCAAGGTAGATCAAACTTCGATTGGTGCGAATACTGGTATCAGGGGAGCCCAATCATGCCAATGTATGCTCCCCTATTCTATATCATATCAGCCCTCGTCACTATAGTTACAAGTTTGAATGCTCTCGAGGCGTCAAAATGGTTAGTGTTTATCTCATACCCGATTAGCTCCCTTTCATTTTACTATTTTACTAGAAGGAAATCCTGTGATCTTGCATCATTTTCAGGAGCGATTTTTTATGGTCTTATTCCCTGGCATTTCACTTACGTGACCATCCTTGGAAATCCCACATATTCCCTGTGCTTCATCTTTATGCCCCCTCTGTTCAAATATTTGGAGGGAAAAAAAGAATTAGACATCGTATATTCTGCTATAAGCCTAAGCCTAATCACGTTATCCCATCAGGGCACAGGTTTCCTACTGGTGTATTTCCTGGTTTGGTTCAGTTTCTTAAAGGGAATTACAGCAAGTGATGTAAAAAAAACAATGAAAAAAATGTTATATATGCTTGGTATCTCAGCCGGATTCCTATCTTTCTTTTGGATACCTTATCTATACTACAGTAATTATGCCAGCTCCTTCAAAGTACCTTTTGAACTCAAATACGAATCAATACTACAAATCTTCCAAAAAGATCACTTCATGTATCTTGGTCTACCCTTAGTGGTCTTACTATTACTAACAACGATGATTGTTTTACTGACTATAGACCCTGAAGGAATAGTCTACACAGTAATGACCTACCTATCGCTAATCCTAACGGTCGGCTATACAAATCCGAAGATCCAATTCTTTTATCCATTTACCAGACTTCTTGGAGGTGGATACCGGTTCAATATAGTCACATCATTCATGATCTCAATGCTTCTTTTCACAGCGATAAATGAAATGCCCAAAATATTTGATAAAATTAAAAATAGATTCAACATTAAAACTAATATCAAAGGCTCTCAGATAACGGTACCAATCATCTTTCTGGTAGCAATATTATCTGTAACCACCGCCCTTAACATATCAGAATTTTCAAATATTCCGATACCTGAAGACCACCACACGATTTATTCTATTATCATGAATGATCCTAACACGGGAAGGGTGTGGTGGCTGCCAAGAGGAGCTAAACAAACTTCAATACCCATTTTTACATCTCGTAGTACTCCTGATGGATGGTATGATCAAGCTGCGTCTCAAAGCGTGTATAACGTTATACACGATCTGGCTGACTCGAAAATCTATACAGATCCCGAATACTTCGTTTCTAAGCTCTCTGAGCTCTCCGTCCGTTTTCTCATTGTACCTAGCGGAGAATTGTCTAGAGCGCTATCTTTGGTAGATGGTCTGGTTCTACGTCATCAAACTCAGGAAATTACTTTGTTTTATAACAATAACGTTGAGCAATTGACTATTAATTCTCCTCCTCTACAAAGTGAACTCGTGAGGGGGCTTAGCCTCATTGCGTCTATCATATTTTCTTTGGTCATTTTATTCTATTATAAATACAGGAAAGGTAATCTTGAGATTAAATAAAGAGGTTACATCAAGGGGTAAGAATTTTCGATCTCGTGAAAAAGGATCTGTGAATGATTGAAGCTCTCAATAATCTTACCCTCATACAATGAAGAGAAACGATTACCTAATGCACTTGACGATCTAATCGATTTTCTTTCGCAATCGGATTATGAATATGAAATCATCGTCTCTGCTGACGGAAGCACTGACGACACCGAAAAAATTGCATCCGAATACGCTGAGAAATATTAAAACATTTCATTGGTTACATTCCCTGAGCGGCTTGGAAATGGTGGTGGAATTATAAACGCCTCCCGTGTAGCGACAGGAGACGTCCTAATCATCTTTGATGCTGATCTTTCGGTACCACCAGAACAGATTCATTCAACACTGAAAATAATGGATGAAGAAAAAGCTGATATTATATTCGGATCCAGAAACCTGCCTGGGTCAATTATTGTTGATTCACCTCCATGGTACCGGGAAATATTGGGTAAAATATTCAACTTCCTTTTCAGATTCTTCTTTAAGATAAAACTTCATGACACTCAATGTGGTTATAAAGCGATCAGAAAAAAGACACTAGATTCTCTACAGAGATATCTGAATATAGAAGGGTACGCATTTGACATTGACTTAGCTGTAAAAGCAATAAAACATGGGTATAAGATTGTAGAAATTCCAGTAACCTGGTGTTATGGAGAAGGTTCCAAGATTAATGTGTTAAGGCAAACGTTTGTGATGGG
>DAOVAG010000164.1 GCA_030671165.1 Candidatus Bathyarchaeota archaeon
TTTCACCTTCTATATAATGTCTATCATACAAAGTTTGCAAAATATTAGCGCGTGTTGCACGTGTACCGAGATGTTTATGCTCCATTATCTTTAGTATAGTCCCTTGATTATAACGGAGCGGCGGTTTCGTTTCTTTACTCAAAAGGTTAAGCTTAAATATTTGAAGTTCTTGCCCAATTTTCAAATCTGGTAATGCTCGTTCATTGAAGAGGAAATATTTTCCAGAGAATATTGTCCAGCCTAGATCAATCGTACGATTACCCTTGAGGATAAAGATGTTACCATTGATGGTAAGAAACACTTTATTGCTTTCTCTGAGCATTGGACTGCCAAATACAGATAAGAATCGACGAATAATTAAATCATAAATGTTTTTCTGAAATAAATTGAGTTTTTTCAATTCAGAGACTTCAAAAGTAGGGTATATTGCAGGGTGTGCTGGATCTGTAAATTTACCTTGATTTGGTACAAGTGTGGCTTTCTTTATTAACTTAGATACAAGAAGCGTGTATGGTCTCAAAGTAGAGATTGCTTCAAGTATTTTCTTATACTTGATGATTGGGGGTAACTTTTGTGAGTTGGAACGGGGATAAGAAATAATTCCTCTTTGGTACAAGCGTTCTGCTATTTGAAGAGTTTGTTTTGGAGAATATTTGAAATGGCGATACGCTTCAGATTGGAGATCGGTAGTGTTGAAGGGGACTGGGGGTTTTTGTGTGTAATATTGTTTTTTTATGTCAATTACAGTAGCAGTACGATCGGTACAAGATTGTAGAATAACGGTTGCTTCACTTTTATCCCAGATCTTCTCTTTTTCATAAATTGCATCAAATTCGATATTACCAACTTTAATTTTTGACACTAATTTCCAGAAAGGTTTTGATTTAAACTTTCTAATTTGAAGTTCTTTTTTCAGAAGAATTGCAAGTGTTGGACCTTGTACACGCCCTGTTGAAAGTAATGTGAATCCATAATCAACTTGACTTTTTAAAGCAAGTGTTAATGCGCGGGTTAGATTCAGCCCCCATAAGGCATCAAGTTCATGACGGGTTAATCCACTTTCTAGTGTAGAATGTAGAATAGTTGGGCTCATTTTTTGGTATGATTCTCTCAATTCATCTCTTGTTAGTGTGCTAAACTTCATTCGTTTTGCATCTTTAACATTACAAATAAATCTTAAAATGTTAAAGAGTAAAACTTCCCCTTCCGTATCAACATCTGCCGCATCTATAAAATCGGAAGCATCTTGTGAGAGATCCTGAATGTTTTCTAAATATTTTTTAGTCCAAGCAGTAACTTTCTTCGTATAAGTTGGAACCCATTCCAAATTAAATACTGGATAATTCCATCCTTTAGGATTATTTTCCTTTGAGGGGGTTAGAATAAATAAATGTCCAGCTGCAGGAACACAAATATGTCTTTTCCCCTGTATAGTGAAGTCATAATAGGTGACACCACGTTTTTTAATATATTTCGGTTTTCTATCAGCTATAGCTTCAGAAATCCGTCTTGCAGCATCCGGTTTCTCTGCAATTATCAATGTATATTTACTTATCATTAAATCAAAGTTTAATTTATAACTTAAAAATTTACTCAAATCTATGAAAAATATAAGAGAAATATATGAAAAAAGTATAAGGAAGAAAAACACATTGAAGAATATTAGTAGGTGTAAATAATATTTGGAAGCTGTTATGAAAGTTGAACCTAAACCTGGAATTGAGATTCGCAATGTACCAGTTCCTAAGGTAAAACCGGGGTGGACATTGATTAAGATCAAAGCTTGCGGCATTTGTGGTAGCGATGTCCATGTCTATGAGTGGACACCAGGATATGACATAATAATTCCATTCATGCCTTGTATTCTTGGACATGAGTTCTCAGGGGAAATAATTATGGTTGGAAAAGGTAAAACTGAACTGAGGAAGGGAAACCGAGTTTTTATGGGCCCCTCAAAAGTTTTTATCACTCGTCAAAATAGAAAATTACCAAAAGGGTACGGTCCTTTCGCTTCTGGAGGTATGGCAGAATATGCATTAGTCCCAACCGATACACTTTGGATACTACCGGAAACCGTATCCTATGAAGTAGGCGCCATGGTTGAACCCCTACACGTTGCAATGCAAGCGGTCTTCCTTTCTAAAATTATGCCAGGGGAGAGCGCTGTTATCCTTGGACCCGGTCCGATAGGACTCCTCACCTTATTAGCGCTCAAAGCTGCCGGAGTCTTTGTTTTTATGATTGGAAAAGATGTGGATGAACAACGTTTGATGTTGGCTAAAAGGCTAGGCGCGGACGTTGTGTTGAACGCAGATGAAGTAGAACCAGTATCGTCAGTCCTTGAGGTAATTAGAGCAGGTGTTGACTCAGTCTTCGAAGCCACGGGTGTTCCAGCTACAATCCAACAAGGATTGAATATGGTAAAGAAGAATGGAAAAGTAATTGCTATCGGAATCCATTCAAGCCCTGCCAGTATTAATATGCTAGATCTCGTACGATCATCTAAACATCTTATTGGCTCTTATGGTGGACCTCTATCTGTATGGATTCGTGAATTATCACTCTTAGCTCAAGGTTTAATCAATCCTAAACCTTTAGTATCCCATAAACTACCATTAGACGAGGCAGAGAAGGGATTCGAATGGTGTATAAAAAAAACGGGGATAAAAATATTACTTACTCCATAGATGGAAAAAATACAAGGTATCAAGCACTTAAGGGAATAAAAATTATAGAATTAGCTCAATTAGCAGCCGGACCCCTCTGCTCAATGATGCTGGCGGATATGGGTGCAGAAGTAATTAAAATCGAGATTCCGAATCGAGGGGATGGTTTACGCTATTGGGGTACTCCCTATGTAGGAAGGGACAGTGTTTACTTTCTCGGTCTTAACCGCAACAAGAAAAGTATGACACTAAATCTGAAAAAAAAGAAGGGAAAAGAAGTTTTATTTAAAATGTTAAGGAATGCGGATGTAATCATAGAAAATTTTAGACCAGGAACTATGGAAAGACTTGGTCTCGGATATGAAATGGTCAAGAGTATAAACCCGCGGATAGTATATTGCCGAATATCAGGTTATGGTCAGAATGGCCCATATCGAGAATATGGAGGATATGATTTAATCGCTCAAGGGGAAAG
>DAOVAG010000065.1 GCA_030671165.1 Candidatus Bathyarchaeota archaeon
AAATTAGTAATATAAAGATAAGTGTAAAGACCAAAGAATCATCTTTACATAATGTTTAAAAACAGCGTTAATATTGTTTGACAACGAGTAAACTTTAAAAAATGTAGATTGATGCAATAGATTTAATAAATTTGAAATTAAAAAGAGCATCATCAGTCGAGTGAGATTAAAACTGGTGTAGATAGAATAAATTTAGTGAAAAGTATATATTTAAAAAATATGATTTGGGGAATGGGAGTAAATGGGGGACCCTAGACGGCAAAGAAAGAAGTATGAAACTCCAAGATATCCATGGTCTATCGATAGGTTGGATCGTGAATTAAAACTGCTTGGTATATTTGGATTGAGAAATAAAAGAGAGTTATGGAGTCATTATTATACTCTTTCTAAATATCGAACATTGGCAAGGAATCTATTAGCCGAACCATTAGAAGAGAGGTCTAAACTGGAAAAGCAGCTTTTAAGTAAGCTCTTCTCTTTGAAAATTGTACCAGAAAACGCAACTCTAGATACTATTTTAGACTTGTCTGTAGAACATATTCTTGAGAGAAGAATTCAAACTCTTGTTTACAAGAATGGTATGGCCAAAACTCCACTTCAAGCTCGTCAGCTTATAACACATGGTCATGTATCTGTAAGGGGAAGAAAAGTTACATCGCCTAGTTACATTCTGAAAGCAGATGAAGAAGAATACTTGAAGTATACTTCTGCTAGTGTATTCGCAAAAGATAAGAGTTTAATATGGGGGGAGACTTCCACTTTTCCTACTTCAACGATAGTTAAAGAGACTATTAAACAAGGGGATGAGGCTAAATGAGTAGAAAAGGAGAAAAATGGGCAGTAGTAAACGTCTACTCTTCGTTTAACAATACTATCGTACACATCACGGACTTAACAGGAGCGGAGACTATATCCATAAAATCAGGGGGTATGTTTGTAAAGGCTGACCGGTATGAATCCTCTCCATATGCTGCAATGCAAGCCGCGTCAAGTGCGGCTCAAACAGCAAAAGATAAAGGAATAACAGGTATTCACATAAAGGTTCGAGCGCCCGGTGGTTTAGGAAGTAAGACACCCGGTCCTGGAGCTCAACCGGCTATTAGAGCTTTGGCTAGATCTGGTCTACGGATCGGTAGAATAGAAGAGGTTACACCTATTCCACATGATGGTTGTAGACGCCCTGGTGGTCGTAGAGGAAGAAGAGTATAATCGTCCCGGGGTAATATTTCTTGGAAGTTAGAATATTAGAAAAAGAGGGAAATTATTTAAGGTTCTTAATTAGTGGAATATCAACACCAATAGCTAATGCTTTAAGGAGAATTATGATAGCTGAAGTCCCATCAATGGCTATAGAAGATGTGATCGTAATAGAAAACTCTTCACCAATGAATGATGAAATTCTAGCTCTTAGATTAGGATTGATCCCTCTAAAAACAGATTTAGACTCCTATTTTATCCCAGAAGAATGTACATGTCAAAGTGAGTTAGGATGTAATCAATGTAGTGTAACACTTACTTTGGAAGCGAACGCAAATGAAGAGAACAGAACAGTATATTCAAGAGAATTGAAATCCACTAATCCAGACATCACTCCTGTTAGCGATAAAATCCCAATCTTAAAACTCGCTTACGGGCAGAGTGTTCGTTTAGAATGTTATGCTAGGTTGGGAAAAGGTAAAGTTCACACTAAATGGCAACCCGTTTCAGCATGTGCTTACAAATATGCTTCGGTGATACAGATAAACACGGAAAAATGTGATTTTTGTAGGCGATGTATTAAGGCTTGTCCTAAAAATATTTTGAACAAAGATAAAAAGAAAATTACTATTTTTGAGATTGAAAAATGTGATCTATGTAACGAATGTGTTATCGCCTGTCCAATTGACGCCATACAAGTCGAGAAGGTTAAAGATACTTTCATATTTATGATAGAATCAACAGGAGCCCTTACAACAGATCGTATAATATATGAAGCAAATAAAATATTGATAAATAAAACAAATGATTTCCAAGAACAACTACTGAATATTAAATCAGGAGAAATATAGTAATGCGAAGTACTAATCCAGAAGTTTTTACGATTATACGATGTTTAAAGAAGAAGTCTAATGAGACAGGGGTAGCTCTATGGACTGTTCTAGCGAAGAAATTTGAAAAATCGAAGCATACACGTGTATCCGTAAATTTGAGTAGAATTAATAGATATACAGATGAAGATGAAAAAGTGATTGTTCCGGGAAAAGTGCTAGGAACTGGAGCTTTGGAACATAAAATCTTTATTGCGGCTTTTAGTTTTTCAAAAGAAGCAAGAAGAAAAATTGAAAAGATTGGTGGAGAGTGTCTAACCATCCCACACATCGTAGAAAAATATCCTAAAGGTTCGGGGATAAAAATCATCGGGTAATTGAATACTGTAAAAATAAAAAGATAAATGATAATCACTACAATAAAGAGAACCAACATTATTAGTTGACCATTCATAGGTGAAAAAAACATGGTTATAAATAGGAAACCATTCGTAACAAGCGGAAAAAGGAAAACTGCTATCGCTCGTGCAACCTTTCGATCTGGAAAGGGAAGGATTAGAGTGAATAAAATTCCCATTGAGATAGTGACTCCTGAGATTTCTCGAATAAAAATATTGGACCCAATTCAACTCTCAGGAGATGTTTGTAAAGATATTGACATTGACATCAAAGTTAAAGGTGGAGGATTTATGAGCCAAGCAGAAGCTGTTAGAATGGCTATAGCAAGAGGTATCGTTAAGTGGTCTAAGCAATCAATAATAAAAAAGAGATTCCTTGACTATGATAGAACAATGTTAAGTGGCGATTCCCGTAGAAAAGAGTCTAAAAAGTTCGGTGGACCCAGAGCTAGAACGAGAAAACAGAAATCCTATAGGTAGAACATAAATGGGATGGTAAAAAAACATTAGTTTTTTGATTATGCTCTTGTAATATTGATCAGAAGATTCGGTAAGAGGTTTTGTTGCTTTTTCTTTTTTAGATTAGAAGAGAAAAGCTGTGCTCAATTCTTTATATAAAAATGTAACATAAATTGAGATAGAAATTAATAATTAACAATGGTAATTTTATTATTTCTTTAACGTTCAATATTATTGTTCATTATCGTATTGTAATCCAAGAGTATTGTTACAAATGGATTTCGATATAAAGAGAGGGATAAGTTTTTAGTTGTGATATACAAGTTTTTCTTCTAGCGTCTGTTCCATATTTGATTATTGCTAAGATATTCGTTTATTACATGATGTATAGAGGGGCTGATTATTCTGGTTATTCTGAAAGTTCACCTGTATTATTTTGAGAAGAGGGTGTGAGGAGTGTCAAAAATGATAATTTTATATTAAATAGTTTAACATTTAGTGTGATACTTCATCTCCAATAAAAATCAAAGATATAAGTTCATGATTTACAGTACTAGCTATTTTTATATTTTTTTATAAAGACGATAATATTCATCTTCTCTGATTCTATTTTCTGTAAACATACTGTTTGAGAAAAAAATTATCTTCAAACTATTTATCAGGATCAAACGATCATGAGGGAGGATAAAGAATAAGCTCATAAACAATATCAAAGATCTTAGATTTTTAGTTCTAATCCTTACCCTTCCAACGAGCATAACGTTAAATTCTACTACTCTTCAAAATACGTCTGCAATAAGTTTTCTTAGAAATACTCCAAGGTCACATTTCAGATGAGTGAAAATTTGTATAAATGAAGGTCATATCTCTGGTAAGAAGATCATATTAACAAGTATGTATCTGGGAGTTGATAGTAAGGATTGGTAATGTAAATAAATGCATTTATCATTTAATTAAAAGAAATGGGATTATGGTGTTACTATTAAGTAGCTTTTAGTAATACGATAGATGAATTCATGATGATAATTTATCTTTTTCATTAGTAATATTTATAGTCTTTAACTCTTGTTTTAACATTAAACTATAACTAATCGCTAAAATATAAGTCTGGTCAAAGAAAACAAGTATAAAGATGGAAATTCATGGATTTTAGGTATAGTCAATTATACAGTAGATAATGAGGAGCTGATTCTTTTTTGATAAGTGATATAATATTGGAAAATTTCATGTCTTATGAGTATGCTAGGATACCGCTTAATTTAGGTTTGAACTTAGTATGTGGACCGAATGGATCTGGAAAATCATCCATACTTTTAGCAATTTCGGTTGTGCTAGGCCAAGCTTACACGGAGAGAGGTAGAAAATTTAGTGATATGATTCGCTGGGGAGAAGACACGGCTCGAGTAACACTAACTTTTGATAATAAAGTAAAAGATGGCACTAGACCTATACCATCTTTTGATACCGATTATCTCCGGCTTTCTCGGTACTTAAAAAAGGATGGAAATTATTGGTTTCAAGCAAATTTTAAAACTATAACTAAAAGTGAAGTAGTTGACCTCCTTTCAGAATTAGGGATAAATCCAGATAATATGTTGATTATTATGCATCAACATATGATGATGGAGTTTGGTGTCACGACAGCTCAACAGAAATTAATGATGGTAGAAGAAGCAGTGGGATTCAAGAAGTATAGGGAAAATCTCTTCGATGCCCAAGATAAATTAACTCAAGTCTTAAGTGAAGAAGAATCCATAGCTAATCTACTCAAGAATGCAGAACAGACCTTAAACTATTGGAAAGAGGAATATGATAGATATCTGCAAAGAGAAGACCTGCTTTTAAAGAGAAATTATCTTGAACGTGAGCTTGCTTGGGCTAGATTGATTAAACATGAGAGGATTGTTGAGGCGTGGGAGGGAAGGATTGATAGAAAAAAAGAGGAATTGTCTAAAAAAGATAGGGATATGAATGTAACAATAGAGCTACTAAAAGAGTGGAAAGAGAAGCTTATCAAACTACGTTTCGAACAAAGTGAGGTTTACAATGATCTTCTTGTGTTGGAGAGAAATAAGATAGGGATTGATGAAAAAATTGAAAATTTGAATAAAATTCTAAAGAATATTCATAATCATGAAAAAATTATTCATAATGGTTTCGATGTTCAAGTAGTTTTATCAGAAACGGATAATAAAGATGTTTTTATAAAAAATCTTCGAGAAAAAACACTCTTCGAAACTTCCATTTTGGAAAATATATATTCTAAAATAAGCAATCGCTCTGAATCAATACAAACATTGGAGAGAAGTCTTAGTGAACTTCAAACAAATGCTCAACAGTTCAAATATGAAGCTGATGAGCAAGAAAATGAAAAAGCAATACTTGAAAAATTAATCAAGGATCAAGAAATAAAAAATATAGTTTTGCAACAGAAAAGAAATACACTTAGTCAACTTTTAACCGTGATAAATCAAAATGAATCTATGCTCGAAATTTGGGATGAACTAGCAGAAAAAATGAAATGGGAAGAAGCTCGAAAAGAGAGTTTAGAAAAGGAATTGGGGAAATTAATAATGATCATACCATACACTATAGAAATCAAACCGATGGATGATCCTATGAAATTAGCTGAGAATATTTTACATCGACTACAGTCTGAAATTGAAACAAGAAAGCTCATAGGAGAACAAATCAAGAAGATAAATACATCTGCACAGTCTTTGACTGATGAA
>DAOVAG010000147.1 GCA_030671165.1 Candidatus Bathyarchaeota archaeon
TTTTTGTCAAGTCAATTACCTTACATATTAGGGAGTTAAAATAGTTAAAGACATTTTCTTTTATTTTTTGTTAAACTCTCTCTTGTCAATGTTTAGGTTCAAACTTTTGAGGTAAGCGGGTGATTTACTAGAAGAGCCTGCTAATGTGAATAAGCCTTTGATATGGATCTTGAAGCGCATCTCTTTAGTTGATCCTAAATATGTCATGAATAATTCTCCTGGCTTACCTACCTTGCTTTCATCATGGTTTAATTCAATGTGTCTATCTCTAATGGTGAACCAAGACTCTACTTCTCTTCTCATAACAGATTCTAGAGAGTCGAATGGTAATCCATTGTGTTCACGTTTAAACTTCGCTGTCAAGGCTTTCCTACACTCTTTGGTAAGAGCAGATATATACACAAACTTTTTCTCTACACGCTCAGAAGCTTTCAACTTATCTGTCAAATAGAACCCTCAACATCCTAGACACATCGTGCAAGGTAGAAATACTTTTCTTTCAACTTGTTGATTAGCTGGTTTTTCAATAATTTTAAACAAAAAGATGTCTTTTATGATTATGAGATTGTTCTTTCGTATCTTTTTTGGAATTTTGGTTTTAGTGATAAGAAGATTGTTGCAGACTATCCTTATCTTCTAATTTATAATTAATATTAACTCCTTACTTACAACACCTTAGACCATGAAAGAGATCTATGACCAGACAGATCTCAATTTTCTACCTTAAACTCGAAAAATTAATCAAATCTTCTTGTTGAGGTTGGTTTATGGTTGATATTGTACCTTTTCTTCCAAGTCTTAGCTGAAGTTCACCTCTAAAGCTACTGACTTTACAAGTCGAAAGTTCAACATCATCCCCTTTATGAAATCTATCTATTTGATTGTTCCATAAGCTAAGCCTTACTGATCCCGTTTCATCAGCGATCATCACATTAGATACATTGGCTAAGGTTCCAAATCTTGTATTAACCGTTCTAGTGGGAGGGAACTCAATGATTTTTGCTTTGACATTAATTCCTTTCATGCCAATTCTTAATTCACTAATCTTCTGGTCCTTATCATATTTTTTATTCTTTGTATTAGCAGATAATGGAATATGTTCTAAGTAATCTTTAATGTCTGGACTTCTTATTACATCCAGCTTTATCGAGGACTGCCAGACAACATTCTCTTCTTTCATTATGAGAAATGTAGCAGAATCATGATTTACCTCTCTACAAGAGATTTCTAAACTTCCGCAGTTAGATATCTCATTCTTCCATGCTTCAAAAAAGGCATCTGCTAATAGCTGTAAATCCAAATCATGCTTCCTTGCTAATAAAACAATTGATTTAACATAATCATAATATGCTGGAAATCTACCACTAGGTCGACCTCTCTTTTCTGCGAACAGTCCTATTCTTGGTGTCAAAGTTTACTACGCTCCTTTAAGAGTGGGAACCGCCTTCATGTAATCATTATTCCTTAACCAATCCACTTGGTTTCGTCTATAACGATAAGTTATATCTCCCCACTTGTCTTGCTGGAAGTCCCAAGGAGAGACAATAACAACATCATTAACTCTGATCCATACTCTCCGTTTCATCTTCCCTCGAATTCTACACAATCGTGAGAACCCATCAAAACATTTAACCATGATTCTATCATATCCTAACAGCTTTTCAGCTAGACCTAAAACCTCAAATGCCCTATTAGACAATCGAGGTCTAATCTGAGATTCACTTATGACCTTTCGTTTACCCAAATAACTACCCCAACAGAAAAAACTACTCAAAAAATCTGTTGGAAAAATACAACAGAAAAATAAAAGATAAGTTTTACATGTATATAAAAAGCCCCCCTAATAAAGCCTCTCAAGGAGGAGTGATGCACTTTTCATAGAGCCCTCAAATCAGTATTAACAAGATACTTCACCAATTATTGTCCAGAAAGATTGAAAGAGATCTATGAAAAAGCTCAATTGACGGTTATTACTGAAGCTGAGTGAGTTCTACTCATAGTTCAAGTGTGTCTTGTTCATGTGAGCCTTTGCGCATAACTTCAATAGTACCTGAACGAGGAATATTCAATTGGATCACATTTCTAAATTCAGTAACATAAGCTCCTGTGATACTCACTGTGTCGCCAACATTCACGAGATCTATATGCTGTTCCCATAATGAAAGCTTGATTGTACCTGTTTCATCCTCAAGTATTACATCTGCAACAGAACGTTGACCATACCTTGTATTGACGCTTCTCGGTTCAGATTTCTCTATTATCTTTCCTTCCACAGATTCAACATTCATTCCAAGTTCTATTTCATTTATCTTCAACAGGATCATATCTCCATAATTTTATTCGCATGTTTTGTATTGTTGTTTTTAAAATGATATTACAATTTTAAGTTTCTAAATTATAAATTTATGTAATATTATAAACTCCAATTTTTTGTTTCATTATAAAGTAGAAAGTTAGAATCTCAGAAGATGTTTTTTATTTACTTTAAACGGATTCTAGATTTTCTTTAGCGTTCTTTTGAGTAGATATCTTTGAGATACTACACTTATCTAAGAGATAATATTTTATAGTTTATTCTAATAATGATTTTATCTTTTCAAACAGGTCTATCGCTTTTATTGGAGCATTACAGTATTCACAAATCAGTAGTTTACCATGATCTGGAAGTGGTAGCATTGCATTACAAGAGGGGCATTTAAAAGGCGTCATTATTACCCCGCCTTTTTCTATAGTCTTTTTTAGACTGCTAAAGTCTAAGACAACCTGAATCCTTTTACCTGTCTTCTCACGTTGAATTTCTTTAGTCCTATTCTGAGTGGTTGTTTCGATAACTTTTTTTATTTTTTCAAATGTCAATGGATGTTGTTCACCTTCAAGTTTTCCATAAGATGATCCAACACTCATTTTAAAAATTTCATTAATATTTTTAGAAGAAGTAGATTTAATAGAAATTCTCTTTTCTCCAGGATGATATGGTCCCCACTTAGGAATTTTCCAATCTACAAGTGAAAAAATTATTAAATCTTCTAAAGGAAGATCAAAAAAGAACATTTCTCTCTGAAGAAAAATCAATCGTTTATTTGTAAGATATAATAGCCCTGGATGTTCCGCATATCCTCGAAATGTAGGTGCTATAGTGCATCGCATACTAAACCATGCAGAAAGTACTTTTTCTTCTTCAGGTAAGAAAATAACTTTTGAGAGTTTTTGTTGAAGTCGAGATCTTTCTAAGTCTCCAGTATATCCCATTATCTCTCACTTATTATAAATTAAGAAAAAAGTTCCATTATTTATCTTGAGTTGATTGAGTCTTTTCT
>DAOVAG010000163.1 GCA_030671165.1 Candidatus Bathyarchaeota archaeon
TTGATAGTACTATAGCCGAAAAAGAAACTGCGGTAAATAAAATAAATTCAATAGCCTCAAGTACTTATCTTCCTTACAACGGAACCGTCTCTGAGCTTACTGGTGAAGATGCAATTATTGTTTCGGTAAATAATAAATTGACTGATGAACAAATCCGATCTATGATCCTTGCTTTAATCCTTGTTTTAGCTGCTCTTATTCTTATATTTGGATCTTCAGCATATGGAGCATTAACTATGATTCCAGTTGTTTTTGTATTAATTTGGGAACCTGGGTTCCTTGTGGCTCTAGATATTTCACTTTCACTTGTTACAATTTCAATAGCTGCAATCATGATAGGTATAGGTATTGACTATGGAGTTCATATTACACATAGATTTAGAGAAGAAATGTCCAACGGTTGTTCTAAAGTAGAAGCTATTAAAACGTCTATCGAAAGAACTGGGTTATCATTAGTCGAAGCTGCTTTAACAACTATTGCCGGTATAGCTGCAATCTACTTTGTAAATACCCCTGCTCTCAATGAGTTTGTAACAGTTATAATTCTTATGACTGCTCTCTCATGTATTGCAGCAGCTCTAATATTACCTGTATTTTATGGATCAAAATTTGTAAAATAGAGCTTTATTTTTTACTTTTAGAGAGCACTATTATTGATTTAACTAATGACTTAATGAAAGGTATGTCAAAAACTATGTTACCAATTAGGATTATGACTCCAAGCATAAGTTGACCTGTAAATGCAGCGTTATTTTCAGAAAAACCTCTGACATACCAGTCATAAATTAAAAAAATCCCAATAATAAGCGGTAAAGCTATTAGTAAAGGTGTAAATAAAAGTTCAGCTCTGACAATTTTATCGTAATTCTTTATTTCTGTTTTCATATAGCTCATTTTTTCTTTATTCATATGTTCTTCACCATGGCCAAATACCTGGATATATTATATCTAGAGAATTGCCGGGATCACCAAATCCAATATAAGGTAAAGCAATCCATATTATTCCTAATAAAATCGCAGGAAGCATTTGAATCATAAAGTCATCATCCAACCACCAGAATTTCTTTGTTTCACCAATAACAGCACCAAAAGCTCCAACAAAAGAAGCTAAAAGCAGTAATCTAACATCAGCTTTATACCATGCAACTGAAAAGAATAACATACAGACTAGGAATCCAAATATGTAAACATATTTCATCCTAAAACGATGCCTAACTTCACCCATAATTGGATCTGAAAGACATGCACATAGTATACAGGGAATTGCTATTGGCTGAGGAAAAAATCTTAGTAAAACGATTATCGCAACTGCAAAAAACACATAGCTTCCGATTCTATCCTTCTCATACATTCTAAGACCAAAGAAATGATCGCTACTGACTTTGCCCTTTATTCTTAAAATTTCAATGACAACTGCAGTTACAACTATTGCTGGTGGAACCCAGAATTTTAATAAATTAATCCAATCTAAATTAGGAAGCATATAGTAAAACAAAAGGGAAGCACCGAATGCATGAAATGCACGTCTGTACCAGTGTACATCAATATCAATAGAATTAATTCTTCTCCGAGTATCTTGAAATTTTTTTACAACTTCTCCTTCAAATTCTTCTAATTTTTTTACAACTTCTATCATATTTAAACAACAGATTCCTTATCAAGGGTTAAGATTCCTTGTTTACCACCTACAATAACTTCATCGACTAGGCCAATAAACAAACCATTTTCCACAACACCTGGAATGTTATTCAAATCAACCTCAAATTGTTCTGGTTCAGCTATTCTCTCAAATTCACAATCCAAGATATAATTTGAGTTGTCTGTGATAAAAGGCTCTTCCCCCATAATTTTTCTTAATACAACATTGCAACCAAAGTTCTCAAGCGTCTTTTTTGTAGAAGTCCAACCAAACTTTACAACCTCTACAGGTAAAGGAATATCAATTCCTAATGCTTTTACAACCTTTGAGTCATCAATTACAATTATCACTTTTTTTGAGTTAAAGGCAATAACTTTCTCACGAAGTAAAGCTCCTCCACCACCCTTGATTAGATTCATGTTAGAGTCAACTTCATCTGCACCATCTATGGTTACATCAATCACTGGATTTTCTTCAAGCGTTATCAGAGGTATTTGTTCTCCTTTAGCAATTCTCTGTGTATGAATTGATGTAGGAATTCCTTTAATTTTTAATCCATCTCTAACAAGTGTTCCAAGCTTTCTTAATGTATATTCAACGGTGGAACCTGTGCCGAGTCCTACTATCATGCCATCTTCAATATGTTCAACCGCTTTTTCACCTGCTATCTTCTTAAGTTCTTCCCTTTCCAATGATTCACCAAGACCTGTAATGCCGAATTAGTACAAAAATTTATACTTGTTTTTCTGATTAGGGGGTTATAATTATGTTACATGAATGTGAAGAACACGGATATTATAGGGGAGAAACCTGCCCGATATGCAATAAAAAGGGTAAATTCTTAATGAATGAACGGGAACTTAGCTCTTTAAGTCGTATTATGGCAGGTGCGCTTCGCCATTTCCCTGAAAAACTAGGATTGATGATGGATGGGAAAGGATGGGTTGATATCTCCTCTTTAATCGAGGCTATTGGTACAGGTAGATCTGGCTTTAATTGGTTACGCATTCATCATATTGAAGCGTTAGCAGAAACTGATCCTAGAGGCAGGTATCAAATTGATGGAGGCATGATTAGAGCCACTTATGGTCATACTATTGATGTTGATCCTAGTGATCTTCCTCTTGCTGAAATTGATGAATTCTTTTATCCTGTAACAGAGGAAGAAGCTGATATCATTGTGGAGGGTGGACTTAATCCAACTGATCGAAAAAAGGTACATCTTAGTGGAAGCATTGAAAAGGCGATAGAAGCTGGAAGAGTGAGAACTGATGATCCACTTATTTTAAAAATAGATGGTAAAAAGGCAAAAAAAGATGGATTAATCATATACCATGCAGGAACTGACGTCTATTTAACCGACGAAATTGATGCTAAATATATATCCAAAGTAGATGAAAAAGAGATAAAGAAATTTCTAAAAAAAGACAAATAAATCTCTTTTTTTTTTGATTAATTCTGTCTATCGTAATACCTATATAATCGTTATTGTTTCTCCCTATGTTTTTCT
>DAOVAG010000086.1 GCA_030671165.1 Candidatus Bathyarchaeota archaeon
AAAAAAAGGAATAAGTTTGAAATAAAATTATAGATTCAAGTATCTTTTGAGCTCCCAATCACTTACCTGCAATTGATACTTCTTCCACTCCATCCTTTTTGCTTCAAGATACTTCTTAAGTGTAAACTCACCCAAGGTTTCTCTTACTAACTCACTCTTTTCCATTTCTTCGATTGCTTCACCTAATGATGAAGGAAGGGTCTTGATGTAGAATTGCGTCAACTTTTTGTCATCAAATTCATAGACATCTTCTTCAACTGAATCTGGAGGATCCAACCTTTTTTCTATTCCTTTCAAACCTGCTTTTAACATTACTGCGAAAGCTAAGTATGGATTACACGACGGGTCTGGGCACCGTAACTCAGCACGCATTGCTTTTTCATTTCCTGGAAAATATTCAGGAATGCGAATTAGTGCAGATCTATTTTTTCTCCCCCAACATACGTATACTGGGGCTTCATATCCTGGAACAAGGCGTTTATAGGAGTTCACCGTTGGTGCTAGGAGTCCTACTATTTCTCTACAATATTTAAGTTGACCCGCGATGAAGTGGTAGGCTATTTTTGAGAGATTATATTCATCATTAGAGTTGAAGAAGGCATTTCGATTGGAATTAGTATAAAATAAGCTTTGATGAACGTGCATCCCAGATCCATTTTGACCAAAAAGAGGTTTAGGCATGAATGTAGCGTGTAATCCATGAGATAGTGCAACAGCTTTAATTACTGTCCTAAACGTGATTACCATATCGGCACTTGTTAGTGCCTCCTCGAACTTGAAATCTATCTCGTGTTGACCTGGAGCGACTTCATGATGGTTCATTTCAATGTCGAATCCCATCTCTTGGAGCGCGAAAGTTGCGTCCCGTCGCACATCTGAGGCTCTATCGAGAGGAGAAAAATCGAAGTATCCTCCCCTATCATGAGGGACAATTTTTGTCTGTGCTGCGTTGTCTTTTTTGAAAAGGAAGAACTCTAATTCGGGACCTGTGTTGTAGATCATATCTAGCTTTTTTGATTCCTTCAAAGCTTGTTTGAGAATAAAGCGTGGATCTCCTTCAAAGGGTTCTCCACCAGGTCTTTGGATATCACAAATAAGTCTAGCTTCTTTTCTTTCGCTAGGGCGCCAGGGAAGTATTCTGAATGTTGCAGGATCCGGCATCGCGATTAAGTCACTTTCATAGATCCTGACGAATCCCTCTACAGATGATCCGTCGAAAGGATAACCGCGTTCTAATGCTTCATTTAAATGTTGTACAGGGATCGTGACGCTCTTGACGGTTCCAAGAATGTCTACAAATTGTAAAATGATTAATTTAATATTCAACTCTTTAACTTTGTTTAGTATGGATTCTTTGATCTCTTCATTAGTCATTTTTATCACCACATTTTTAAATCATAAATAGTGGAGAGTATATAAGACTATCTATTTGTCTTAAAAACCTACTTATAAATTGCCTATTTATACAAAATATTTAAATATAATAGCGTATTTATTTAAAAAAAATCTTATAAAATGTTCAAAATAAGAAAATTAACATTTGATAACCTTTAAAAAAAATCATTTATATGTAACTTAAATAACCGTGAACTGAATATGACTAAAAAAAATACCTTTGACCTCACTTCTTACGATGATTATAATAAACTACATTTAACTGTAGAACCGATCATCGATGATTGCACACTCCGGGATGGGATTCAAATGCCCGGAACCGCTGTTGCTCCTCGACACGCAGTACATATTGTTTACTTATTAGCTGCGATGGGTGTTGAAAGAGTTGAAGTTCATCAATATCGGAAACCTGATCAAGAAGCCATTAAACTCATTCAGAATATGAATTTCAATGTGCGATTGGCTTCTTGGTGTAGAGCGTCAAGAGATGATATTGACCTTGCACTAAGACTTGACATGGAGGAAATTGGTATATCACATCCTGTCTCTTACATCCATTTAAAATCTAAATGGCCAAAACTGTCCACTGATGATATTCTTTCCAGAGTTGTAGATTCAGTGGAGTATGCACGTGAGCATGGTTTAGTCACATTTGTCCATGGTGAAGACGGTACTAGGGCTGATTGGAATTTTGAGAGGAAATTTATCAATGCAATTGCCGATGCTGGAGCGGAAACATATAGGATCTGCGATACCGTTGGAATAGCAACATCTGATCCACGCGCTGGATTACCCAATGGTATTCCGATGAAAGTGAGGAAAATTAAAGAGGAAACCAAAATTAAAAACATAGAAATTCACACTCACGACGATTTAGGGAATTCTGTTGAAAATACGATAGCTACTATTAAAGCTGCTAATGGATTGTTTGATAAAGTTTACCTGAGTACTACGATGCTTGGAATGGGTGAACGGTCTGGTAACGCTGAAACTGAGAAAGTCATGTTAAACTTGTATCTTCACTACGGAGTAAAGAAATTTGAGAATGGATTATATTGGTTAAAGGAAGCGGCTGATTATGTGAGCTTTGCAACTGGATGTGTCATTCCCCCGAATAAGGCGATAGTGGGGGAGACAGCCTTTGCTCATGAATCGGGTATACACACACATGGCGTGCTGAAAAACCCATTCACTTATGAACCCTATCCTCCAAAATTAGTTGGGAATGTTCGAAGATTAACTATTGGAAAGCAGTCTGGAAAAGCCATTATTAAGCATTTAACAGAAGAATTGACTAGAAGTATGATCACATCGGAAGATCCAAAATTGCAGAATTTAATCAGTATGGTTAAGGAAATCTATGAATCAGGTGTCCGAAAGTCTTCTCTTAAGATAAATGAATTCAATGATCTCGTTCGAAAAGCAGGTTTAATGAAATAAGGGCAACACCCACCTTTCCATCTCACGATCTCTCGACGTAAGGGAATTGATGTATTACCGAAATTTTATTTTAATCTAAATATTTGTTTATCCTAATTATCAGGATTTTTAATAAATTTTTTTCCCTTTACTCTTATTAAATGAAAAGGGAATAAAGAACGACCCAATAATTCGTTCTTTAATATATCCTTTCAAATCTTCTATTTTTCTTCACTTGACGATTTTTCTGGTTCTTCAATTGATCCGATTGGTTCTGGAGCAGGGGTTGTCGCCATTGTCCACCCTATCCATGCTATGATGCCCATAACTCCAACAACTGCTGTTGCGGCAACAATGATAAGAGCTGCAATTCGATACTCAGGTACATATATTAACCACCCAAAAATTCCGATAACAACTATTGCACCCAGTAAGATCAATGCACCCAGTGTTTGATCTCTTGACATATTATACACCTCTCTTCTATGAATCTAATGATAATTTGATAAGGCAAGATATAAGACTTTTTATTATTTTCCTTTAAAGGAGAACCCTTTTACATCATCTTTTATTTACCAAGATTGTTTAATACGATAAATGTTAAACTAGGAATTATTGCGATAAACTAGAAAAGAGGCTTGTTAAGAGATTGATAAACCGCGCCCCTTCATAACATTTTCTGAGATGGGGCGAGAGGCTCTTCGTCTTGTAGCGTAGGGAGAATCATTACAACCTTGATTATGACCACACTTTAAGCAACATTTTATTTTCCAGTCAACACAACGATTACAACAATACTCCCATAACATCCCCATGCGATCCATAGAGATGGGGAAGCACTGCCTAAATTTAGTAGATGGACGTCCCGTGAGACTATACCATCGTTTTTTTGAAACTATAAACCCGACCTGTCTTTTGGATTTTGAGGTTTTTTCCATTACTTATTTCTCTCTTGTTTCTATTATCTCTAACTTTTCGTTTTCATTCTTTGTAAATTTCTTTGGACGTATTGTTCATAGAGGTTCTTTTGTTGGGAACATTCCTTACAAATACACCTAAATGGTAAATTTTTACTTGGACATGAATCATAATAGCTACATTCACCGCACAGAAATTCTTTGTCGCAAATATTACATTTTTGAGTGAATATTACTTCCTCTTTCAGGATTTCTGAGAGGGCATCTACAATTTTTTCAACATTGTTTAGGTTTGAAATGTAGAAAAATCCTTGTTGATAACTTACCCCCATCTTCGTCAATTCTCTAAATCGCTCTCTTCCGATAAATGGAAGCTTAAATCTTTGTTTATGTAAAGTCTTCATTCTTGATTTCTTCCGTTTAGTTAATTGTTCTTCTTTAAATATTGCATTGCTTCATCATCTAATTTTAGCCACATCTTGATTTGCGTTGTCATTTCTCTATTTCTGTCTAATAATATTTTTAAGAATGGAAGGATTTCCATTTTTGCTATTCTACGTGAAACGTGACATTTACTCCCAATTTTTGTACATATTACATCCAACTGTGTTCGCTGATTTCTTGTCCACGCTAAGAGTATCCATTTAGTCGGTGGATACGTAAAGTTGAAAGGTTGAAACTCTTTAGAAGCTATAACTGTTGATTGTGCCAAGTAGTCGAAAACATATCTTAGCAATCGCCATTTTTCTGTCCCTATTCTTCCTCGAAAGATATCTGCTTTTGATAAGAGATCGTAGGCAGCAGCTAAATTCTCTGGATTTTTATATCGGAGTGGTAGGTTATCATGTATTGTTAATAGAAGTGTATCATAACCAATGAATGAGCTATCTAGTATTTTTTTTGCATCTCTAGATGATTTAGCTGAAAATAGGTCTCTCAATGTATCATAGACATCTAGTCCCTGATTTCTAGAAGTGATGTGTTCTACATCTTCTTTTCGAATAATTTTCTTTCTT
>DAOVAG010000068.1 GCA_030671165.1 Candidatus Bathyarchaeota archaeon
CGATAAGATGCGTGGACATAATTCAAAGTTCAAAGCTAGCCCTAATCATCAGCCGCATAGTATGTAAACTCTTAAAGAAGCTTAAAAGTAAAGTTTTAATGCAGATTACCCAAACAGGTTACAACCTTGCAGGGAAAATAATCAGGATAGCCGTAAGCTGGGGATACGAAGAAGCCTCAGCTTGGAATCTGGATAAAAACTTCGCTAGATATTTAGGCGTAACTAATGTAAACAATGTTTCAGGCTGGACTCAAATCTGAATATAGTAGTTAGGTTTAAATTTGTATAAGAACAAAAAGATTGCTGTAGTTATTCCAGCTTACAAGGAAGAAAAGTTGATCGGAGAGACTCTTTCTTACATCCCAGAATATGTTGACAGAATATACGCTGTGGACGATGGATCACCAGACAGAACTTATGAGATAATGCTAAAAATTGCAAAGGAAGATCCAAGAATTATTTGCATGAAACATAAAAAGAATGGAGGCGTAGGGGCTGCTATAGTTACTGGATATAAGAAGGCTCTTGAAGACGAGATGGATATCGCTGTTGTTATGGCTGGAGATAACCAGATGGATGCTTCTTTCCTACCAGATCTTTTAGAACCAATCATTAAAGGAAGAGCTGACTATGTTAAGGCGAATAGACTGTTAAGTCCAAGATATAGACTAGGGATGGGGAAGTGGAGGTTTTTTGGAAATTCAATTCTAACTTTTTTAACTAAGATAGCTTCAGGTTACTGGCAGATAATGGATCCTCAAAACGGTTACACTGCCATATCCAGAAACGCTTTAGAGAGGTTAGAACTTGATTCAATCTATCCTTGGTATGGTTACTGTAATGATATTTTAGTGAAGCTGAATGTTTATGGATTAAGAGTTGTTGATGTCCCAGTGCCTGCGAGGTATGGAATGGAAAAATCTTCAATAAAATATTCTACATACATAGTTAAAATATCTCTCATGCTTCTTAGAAACTTCTTCTGGAGGTTAAAGATGAAGTATATCGTCTTAAGCTTTAACCCTCTTGTCTTCTTTTATATTCTCGGGATCATATTAACGCCCATTGGCTTCATAACTGGAATATATGCTTTACATCATAAATATGTTGTAGGAGGAAGCCTATTCGTCAGAGGAGTTCTTTCTCTACTGATCTTCATCATCGGAATACAATTCCTATCATTCGCAATGCTCTATGATATGCAGATGGATAAAAGCGAAAGAAGAACTAATTTTGGTACTTGATTTTACATTTGAGAAGTATAACGGATTATGCAGCGCACTACTAGATGCGAATATGAAAATTATAACATTCAGTACATATCTTGAAGAAAAACTGATAAGGGTTTTCGGCTAGTTTAGTTGTGAAAATTATTGAGAGTTGGAATCTCCTTAAACACACCCGCGCAAGTTCATTTTTACAAGAACATTGCTAAAGGTTTAGAAAAGAGAGGACATGAAGTCATACTATTGGCTAGGAATTACGGAGAAACACTCGAGCTTCTTAATGAACTAGGATTTGAGTATATTCCATACTCCAAACCTGCAATATCAAAATTTGGAAAGATCTTAAACCTACCTCTTGACTTGTTTAAGACCACTTATGAATATTTAAAATTTGAGCCTGATATAATAACTGGTTTTGGTATCTATAGTATTTTTTCCTCGATCTGTATGAGGAAACCCTGTATCGTTTTCACAGATTCTGAACCTAGAATTAGTTTTTTTCAATCCATACATTATAAGATATTTATGCCTTTTGTTAACGCAATAATAACCCCTAGCTCCTTTCTCGATAACCTTGGATCAAGGCAGGTCAAGATAAATAGCTACAAAGAACTTGCTTATTTACATCCAGACTATTATAGACCTAACGAAGATATTTATGATTTACTTGAGTTAGAGAAAAATCAGAACTATACTCTAATAAGATTTAATGATTTTGATGCAACCCATGATTATGGTATAACGAGCTTTGGTCTGCGAGATAAGATAAAGCTTGTTAAAATATTGAGTGAATCCACCAAGGTTTTTATATCTTTTGAAGGAGTAGTACCTAAAGAGATAGAGAGATATAAACTGAAAATTCCAAAGACTAGGATCCACGATGTTCTTTATTATGCTAAGCTTTTCGTATGCGACACTCAAACTATGGCGACGGAGGCAGCAATATTAGGAACACCCGTAATAAGGAGCAATTCATTTGTTGGAAAAAAAGATATGGGTAATTTCATCGAGTTAGAAAAGAAATATGGTCTCATATTAAACATAAGGGATCCAAAAAAGGCAATTAGAAAAGTAAAAGAGCTAATTCAAAACCCTGATCTAAAGAAAGAATGGCGAGATAAAAGAGAAAAATTGTTAGAAAATAAATGCGACATCACTAAGTTCATGGTCTGGTTCATCGAAAATTATCCACAAAGTTTCAAAGAAATCAGGGAAAAACCGAATAAGAATAGGTTTAACTGAAATGTATAAAATCGTAACAGTTGTTGGTGCACGGCCACATTTTATTAAGATGAGTCAGGTTTCAAACGAAATAGCAAAGAAAAATTTGCAAGAAATCGTTGTTCATACTAATCAGCATTACGACTATGAGATGAATAACATCTTCTTTAAACAGTTAAACATTCCAGAGCCAGATTATCATTTAGAAGTTGGTTCAGGTAGCCATGGTTACCAAACAGGTGAGATACTCAAAAAGGTAGAACAAGTTTTATTAAAGGAAAATCCAGACCTCGTTTTAGTTTACGGTGATACAAATTCAACGTTAGCGGGAGCTTTAGCTGCAGCAAAACTTAAAATTAAAATCGGTCACATCGAAGCTGGTTTAAGGAGTTTTAACAAGAGAATGCCTGAGGAGATTAACAGAGTTGTAACTGATCATATTAGTGATTTGCTCTTTGCACCTACAGAAACAGCTGTGAAAAACCTCCATAACGAAGGTTTAAAAAATTTTCATTTAACTGGCGACGTTATGTACGACGCCTTCCTTCACAACATTAAAGTTGCTGAGAGAAACTCTAAAATTTTAGAAGAATTAGAATTAAAACCAAAAGAATATCTACTTACAACAATTCACAGAGCCGAGAACGTTGACAAGAAAAGTTTAGGAAGCATCTCTGACGCGTTTGCAGAGAGCGAGAAGTTGATAGTTTTTCCTACTCATCCAGGAACATTAAAATATTTAAAAGCTTACAAAATATTCGATACTCTAAAAAAGTCGGATAATGTTTTATTAATAAAACCTGTTAGCTATTTAGACATACTTATTTTAGAGAAGAATGCTAAGAAGATTCTTACGGACTCAGGAGGTATACAAAAAGAAGCTTACTTCCTAAAGATTCCATGCATTACCTTAAGGGATAGAACAGAGTGGGTTGAAACAGTGGATGACGGATGGAACATTTTAGTTGATTCAGATAAAGAAAAAATTTCAAGAGCAATCAGAGAGTTTGAACCTAACCGCCATGTTTATGCTCATAAATTCGGAGACGGAAAAGCTAGTGAAAAGATAGTGAAAATAATGGGAACAGCAATTGATAAGTGAAATATCAGAATGTAATCTGAAAATTCTCGTCCTGCCTCACCGCTATGACTTTTTTGTTAAAGGAGCTGTTGAGGCTACCGCCAACAGTGTTGAATCTATAAATGTTCTAGTCCGCCATAACTATCTAGCTGAAATTTCCAAGTATTTTCTAATTGGCAGGTTCCTGCGCCATGTTAGAATGTATTCTAAGGATAATCTTTTGAATTTGAAAGGAAAACCAGAAAATGTTAACATTCATCTAGTTTCTTTATTATATTTTGTTACTGATGGAAAAAATAAGTCCTTAGGTGATAAGATAGCAAAGAAAGCAGAGAAATTTATTCAAAAAAAGGGGATTAACTTTGATTTGATTCACGCTCATTTCATTTACCCACATGGTTATGCTGGGGTTAAGCTTGGAGAGAAATTTGATATCCCCGTTGTTATAACTGCTCACGGGTTTGATGTTTATGATTTGCCTTTTAGAGATGAAGGATGGAAGAGAAAGATTAAATGGGTTTTGAATCAAACTTCTCATGTAATAACTGTAAGTCAGAGTAACAAAAAAATCTTAGTTGAAAAATTAGGAGTTAATGAGAATAAACTTTCCGTCATCCCAAACGGTTTCAGTTCAAAATTATTCTACCCAATTATTAACAATGCCACTATTAGGCAAAGCCTGAGTTTACCCCTTGACAAAAAAATAATATTGAATGTTGCTAATCTCTATCCCGTTAAAGGGCATAGAAATTTAATTGAAGCTGTGAAAGATCTCGTAAAATATAGAAAAGACGTTCTATGTATAATTATTGGGGATGGAATATTAAGGGGAGATTTGAAAGCACAAATCAAAAAATTAAACTTAGAAAATTATTTTAAGCTTGTGGGTCCGAAACCACATGGTGAAATTTCACTCTGGATGAATGCTGCTGATTTATTTGTTTTGCCAAGTTTAAGCGAAGGTAATCCCACGGTTATGTTTGAAGCGTTAGGGGTTGGTTTGCCTTTTGTAGGAACTAAGGTTGGTGGGGTTACTGAGATAATCACTTCTGAAGATTATGGTTTTCTTTGTGGATCCTTTTACCCGAAAGACTTGACAGAAAAGATCTTAATCGCACTAGACAAGGATTGGAACAGAGAGAAGATATTAGATTATGCAAAGCAGTTTACGTGGGAGAACATTGCTAAAGATATTATGGGGATATATACATCAATAGCTTAGTCATAATCACGAACCATTGGAAAAATAGTTCAGGTGGAGGGATTAAGACATACCTTATCAATTTAGTTGATACACTAAAGATGAAAGGTTTTGAAGTTAGTATTATCTTTAGAGAAGGTATTGATTCAGAGAACTACAAGGTAAAAGGGAGTAGATTTTTATTCCCAATAAGGACTTTTCTTGTTCTTAGAAGGATAAAACTTGAAGTAATTCATTCTCAAGGAACTTGGAATTCTCTTTTACCAGGTGTCATTTTGGATGCGCTTACAAGATATGAAAAGGTAAAAAAATGTGAAGTATGAGATATATAACAGATTTATAGCAATTCCAACTATAGCATCTTTTATTCTTCTTTCTTATGCTCTCTTGGCAATAGCTGATACTCCAGCAATAGGCTACGAATTATCTATCTACTCTGCTACTCCAAAAATATTTTGGGTTGCAATTCTACTTGGATTAGCAAATGGTATTATTCTCATCAGTACTGGTTTTTATCGTTCTAAAAGAATATGGATTGTGGGTATGCTTCAGATTCTCTTGTGCAATTGTTGTGTAATCTCACTTTATGCTTTGCGAGGATATGTATCATACTTTGGAAGAGGCGATATCTCAACTTATATAGGGCTGGCGAAAGATGTAAGCAATTATGGTAATTTTGGTTCTAATATGTATCCAGTAATATCGATTCTCATTTCTCAACTTAGCCAACTGACCAATATTCCCATACTTACCCTGTCAAAGTATGTGGCTCCTTTATTCTTTACTCTTTATT
>DAOVAG010000010.1 GCA_030671165.1 Candidatus Bathyarchaeota archaeon
GTTTTCCTTTGAAGCTATATCCTTCCTGTACCAGAGCGCCCCACCTTTAATAGCTTTTATTCCTTCAAGAGAAATTTCTCTTGCAGTTTCCACGGTTTCAGCTGCTCCTACAACACAAACTGTTCGTGATTTTAATCCATACGTCTTTCCATTCCTCAACTCCATGGCTCCAGGGTAGACCCACATTTTCCCATGGCTTTCTTCAGATAACTTATAAGCAGCATTTAGATCGATTTGTTTGTCGCCTCTGAACTCTTTAACCTTACCACCATATGTTGGTGGAACTTTATATGTCACAACAGTGGCTAATTTCTTAAATTTAACCATGTTTAAATTTCCATCAATTATTTTAAAACACACATCAACAAAATCATCCTTTAGTATGGGAAGTATATTCATTAGTTCTGGATCTCCAGGTCTACTGTTATTCTCTAAGATTTTCAATCCCTTACCTGTGTGCATGAACGCAGCATAGAAAGGCACCCCACGAAGACCAGGATTAGTCCCTTTTCCTTTGAGACGTTTAAAAACTCTATTCATTACTTCTATCTCCTTATCTCTATCTTGTGGAGTCATAAATGGCAACCAGTCAGATGTACCCTTATATGAACCCATTCCACCAGTATTTGGCCCCTGGTCTCCCTCGAAAGCTCTTTTATAATCCCTAGTTTCAGGTAGAGGTACGAGGTTTTTTCCATCACAGAATGCTTGAAAACTTGATTCCTCTCCAAAAATTTTCTCTTCAACTATTACTGGTCCATGCTTATAGTTAGATAAGAAATGTTGAAATAATTCTTGACGATTTGTAAAATGGTCTCCCCATATACCAACACCCTTCCCAGCAGTGGTTCCGTCAGGTTTAACAGCGACTTGATTATTTAGAGTATCCAACCATTTCCAAAGATCTTTTTTAACATCAGTTAAATTCGGATAATCATTACGATCAAATAACTTGAACCTTGGATTTATCTCCGCTTTAATCTCTTGAAATAAGTGGCGTTGGACAATTTTACTTCCTTCAATAGCATATTTCCTTGTTGGACAAATCATAGGAATACTTGTTTCTTTTTCTAAAATATCCCGGACACCCTCGATTATCGGTTTCTCGGGACCGACTATCCCAAAATCGATCTTATTCTTATATTTTTCAGCGAACTTAGATATCTTTTTAACATCAAGATCAGGAATTACCAGATGTTTCTTAGCTTTCTTTACGTTAAACGGATTCCTATTTTTATCAATAATGTAAAGTTCAACAGAATATTTTACGCTACGGCATAAAGCATCAATGATTGCAGTTCCCCTTGATCCATAACAAATAGCTAAAACACCTACCCTATTCATCTAACCCCTCCTAAATCTTCTAAATATTTTTGATATCTTTCCATGTAAATTTGACTAATTTGATCTAATACCTATAAACAATCTTTTTAGGTTTTATTACTACACTTCTATCTCCTTTCTGTACATATCCTAACTTAACAATTTCAATTCCATATTTACCTGCAACTTCAATTATTGTCTCTTCATCTTCTTTTGGCGCAACTAGTGTTATAAAGACGCCCATATTCCACACTTTATAATTCTCGACATCCGTGACATCGAACCCGAATCGTCGTCCGAACTCTATTAATGAGGTAAAGATTAGAGGGGGTTCTGGAATATTTTCGATGATATATGAAAAGAGAAACCTAGCTCTTGCAATCTTTCTCCAACCATGACCAGTTATGGGAGAGATGTAGTGTAAATCAACTTTTGCCTTAAACATCTCTATAATTGGTCGTACATAAATCGGGGTCGGTGTTAGCAACTCTTCACCCACCGTCTTCCCATTCGGAAGCTTCGTGAAGTATCCATCTGGCAACTTCTCTACGATACTTCTTGCCTTCGAAACTCCATTAGCGCAGATCCCACCACTAGGTAAACCGTAAATAACATCACCATCTGTAATTTTTTGTCCATATGTAAATCTGCTCTTAGGCTTTATTACACCAATAGAACTACCCATGAGATCTAAAGTCTCTTTATAAATTATGTTGGGTAAGGTAGGTGTCTCACCTTGAGGTATAGCACATCCCGCTAGATTAGCAGCGAGCGCGTATCCGCTCAAAAGTTCATCCACTCTTTTCGGATCGCTGAACCATTCTGAATTCCCAGACGCTATCACGTCTGTGTACGCGATTGGATCTGCCCCGACAGCGACTAGATCAGTGACTGACATGGCTACTGCATCTTGCCCAAGGAAACGGTAGTATTTTCCGCCTTGAAACTCTTCCTCTATCTCAATCTTTTTCTTTAATTCTCTCCATAAGCTGTCTGCAATCAGGTTCTTTGTCCCTAAACCTTCAACATTGAAGGCTAACATGAAATCATACTCAAGAAAATCCAAGACCGCAGCCGTTTCACCTATAGGGGCAACTTTTACCCCAAGTCTTTCAGGATTTTTAAATGTTGACTCAAACGTCTTTAAAGCCTTCCTCTTAACGGGATCTAACTTTTCATAATCGACGAGATCAGAATACTTTATGGTCACAAAGAGCTCTCCCTAATAATTACGTTAGATTATTCTTAACATACTCTACTGCATTTCTGAATATTTGTACGCCACCCCCTTCCTTTGGTAAAGTCCCTCTTATTTTTAGTCTGGTCCAACGGGGATGATTATAGGGGCTTAAATATGCTGTTGCATGAGGCATCTTTCCAAATATCCTCCCTGTACAATCACAGATTCCAGCAATACTTTCAATTGATCCATTAGGATTCTGTGGATACTTCATTGTCGGTTTAAGGGAGTCCATATCCGTGTATTGGAGGACAATTAGGTTTTTTTCTTTCAACTTCTCAAGATCACTCTTTTTTTCTACGATGAATTTTCCTTCACCATGTCTCACTGGAAGATATAATTCCTCAATATTTTTTGTGAAAACGCAATTTGATTTTGGATTTATCTTCAATTTGACCCATCTGTCTTCAAAGATTCCAGAATCATTATAGGTCAACGTTACACGCTGTGTGTGGTAATCCCCGTTTAATCCCGGCAAAATACCTGCCTTCACTAAAGCTTGAAAACCATTACACTCTCCAAATATTAGTTTCCCATCGGAAATAAATTTTTGAATTGTTTCCCCTATCTCATACTTGTAAATGTTTGCCAAGACTTTTCCTGCAGCAATGTGATCCCCAAAGGAGAAACCTCCAATCATTGCCAGAATCTGATAATCATCTAAAATCTGAGGAGCTTTAATTAAGTCCTTCAAAAAAATCTTTTTTACCTCTGCCCCTACCATTTTAAAGGCATAAATAGTTTCATCATCACAGTTCAAGCCATATCCTACGGGAATTAAGACTCTACACATTTTCTATACATCTCCCAAGGGACGTTTCCAAACTTCTTTTAAGCGGTTAATATCTGAATTAATAATGTAGATCCCATCTAAGCCTGTAATCTTTAATCTCTTCTCATCTGTAACAACCCCTATTTCCGTGCAGGTATTTCCTCTCATCACTACCTCGAATTCTTCTTTCATATTCTTTGGGACTGTGACTATAAATCTGCTGTTAGACTCTGAGAAGAGTACTACATCATTTCTTCTAACTCCAGAATAAGGAATTTTGCTTAAAGAAACGTTTAATCCATATCCCCCCGCAAAAGCGCTTTTTGCAAGAGCTACCCCCAATCCTCCTTTTGTCGGTGTGTGAATTGAATGAACTAGACCTCTATTCGTGGCTTCACTCATACTTTTATAAATCTCCTTAGCTTTTTCTGCATTAACTATTGGAACACAATTTCCAACATAACCCACACCCCTCATTTTTTCTCCAATAAGTTTATAGTATTCTGAACCCCCCAACTCGTTAAAAGTTTCTCCGACGATGTAGACAATGTCTCCAACTTTCTTAACATCCATCGTCACCGCTTTTCTGATATCTTCCATCTTTGCTATTACGGTTATTAAAAGGCTGGGAGGAATGGAAACTTTCATTCCATCTATTACTCGGTCACACTTCATACTGTCTTTACCAGAGATAAAGGGTAAACTGAAGGCCCTAGAGTAGTCATATAATGCCTTATTTGCCCTCACGAGTTGAGCTAGTTTATAATCTCCATCCGTCGTCTTCTCTGATGGTTCAGGATCAGGCCAACAGAAATTATCCAAAGCAGCGAATGGAACTTTCTTACTGGGTAATTTTCCCCCAACTGCGATAACTCTCCTTACTCCCTCATCAATCGCTGAAGCTGCCATGTGATAAGTATCTATATCTGAGTAATGTGGATTTAACCCATTTGCGAAAATTATGCCCTCTATGGAACCATACTCTACAAGGCAAACGGTAGCATCACTCGGAACATCTTCTTCTCTTCCCACTAGAGGTTTAATTACGCTTAAACCTTTAACTTCGTGGTCATACTGTCGTAGCTTCTTCTCAATAGAACAAATATTGAGTCTCGTGAGCATTTCCTCTAGTATTACTGTCAAATCAACCGTTTCATAACATTTAGGCTCTTCATGAATTCGTTTCTTCCAAACCGCTTTTAGCCGCTTCTTGGGTACTCCTTCATGGAGGAATTTCATATCAAGATACCCAACTGTTTTGTCATTATATTTCACATGAAACTTTCCTGAATCAGTAAACTTACCTAAAATAGTTGCCTCAACATCCCTTTTATTTGCCAACTCAAGGAATTGTTTAATTTTGGTGTGATCAATAGCTAGGGTCATCCTTTCTTGAGCTTCTGAGAGTAGGATTTCCCATGGCTGTAATCCTTGATACTTTAATGGAGCCGTTTTTAATTCTATTTCACAACCGCCACTATATAGCGCCATTTACCCGATTGATGAGGCTAAACCACCCGCACCATTATCAGTAATGCATCTGTACATTCCTAAATCTCTAGCTTCTAGAAGGAACTCACTCATCATTTTTTGAGTAATAGGATCTCCAATCTGTACAGCTTGGACTGGTGACCCTCTATGCAGCTCTTCTGATGAGAAGGTTGCTCCATGAATTCCATCTTTCCCTATTCTCCCACCAACCATGACGATTAAATCGCTTGGATTAACCGTTTTTATGTGAGAAGGAAGCCCATTTTTTTCCTTTGGCATTATACCAAAGGTACCACAATAGACAAGAGGCTTAGCTTCACCGAACCGTTTATCAAAGATCTCTCTACCTATCACAAGCGGTATCCCACTCTGGTTACCCCCATCAATTATTCCTCTATGTACTCCTTCTCTAATTCTTCGAGGGTGAAGAAATTGTGTTAAGTTCTTACTTTTGTAGAATGGGCTACCAAAACAGTATGTGAAAACATTGAACATCAATTTAGCTCCAATACCGGTACCTAAGGGGTCTCTATTAACCCCAACTATCCCCGTCATAGCACCACCATATGGCTCAATAGCTGAGGGTGCATTATGCGTTTCAACCTTGGCTACAATGTTTAATGTATCATTTAATTTTATAACTCCTGCATTATAAACAAAGATGGATACTAACCAGGAAAAATCTTTCATAATCTCTTCCGTACATTTCCTTATATAACTCTGAAAAAGACTATCGATCTCTTCTTCCTTATCTCCATCTCTGTAATGGATTAAGGCGTTGAAGATTTTATGTTTACAGTGCTCTGACCATGTTTGAGCAAGGGTCTCAAGTTCTACATCGGTTGGATTTCTACTTAATCCCTCTCTCTTTCGCTGTTCTGTTATCTCTTTATCAAAAAAATAATTCTTGATTATTTTCATCTCATCTAGCGTTAGTGCCAGTACACCCCTTCTACTGATCTGTATAAGTTCCTCATCACTAACTCTTAGATCATACTCTTTCACCTGAGGCTCCTGTTTCCAGAGAACGATAGGTGTTCGTATATTGATACCTTTTTCTAACACTTCTCTGTAGCTTAGAACCGTAAGGTTTTCGATGATTTCATTTGATAAAAGTTCTTTTCCAATCCTTTCAATTTCTATTAGAGATAATTTAGCACTCTTTATGAGATATTGAATAGATGTATAGACTTTTTCTTTTTCTCTAACTTTTCTCTTTAACAAATTTTGAATGGCTTTTCTCGCTGTTTTCCCAACATTATCAGTAACACCCGGTTTATATCCAACTTCCATAAACCAATTAAAACTTGGAAGCTGACTAGAAACCTCTTCGATTATCGGATCTACAAAGAGTTCTCTCTTAACTTTCTTCAACTCTTCTAAGTTTAACTCCATATCCAGAGTATATACTCTTCTAGTCTTTACGTGGTCAACCTTAATCCCTAGAAAATTATAGATATCCGTTTTAGTTCTTTCACCGAGAGTGTCGACTATGTTCGGTTTAAACTCCACTTCTATTCTGTAAACCATTTTCACATCTTTCCATTTACCGTTTAATCCATTTTATTTTTCTATAGGTATGTTCACAGCGTACATTGTTTTAGATCCGAATATTCATCAAGGAGTAAACCTATCTCAAGCCCCACTCCATATATTACTTTAAACTTATATATCTTTATCATCTATTTCAGTAAAATTAACAATAATATGTATAAAATAAAGATTAATCATATTACTCCCTTAAATTAAATGATAAATCATTTCAACTTTTACATAAAACATCATAATTAAAAGTTTTGAGGAAGAAAAAGAAAAGTATTTCATATTCCTGAATGCGTCAAATCAATAAATAACGGATTGAAAGTATTGTACATATATCTAAAAAAAGACTTATGGAGAATGGAAAATGGTGGACGAGAAGATAATAATCATAATGGGATCTAAAAAGGATGAAGAATTTTCAAACCGCATATGTACCTGTCTAAATAAATTAAGCGTAACATATGATCGAAGAGTAGCATCTGCTCATAAAACACCGCAAAAACTCCTAAAAATAATCGAAGAATATGAAAAAACGGAAGATCGACTTGTTTACATCACTATTGCAGGTAGATCAAACGCGCTTTCAGGCTTTGTTGATGCTAATACGAGATATCCCGTGATAGCGTGTCCGCCAAGTTCGAATAGGTTTGGACCTTTTGATATATATTCATCCCTAAGAATGCCTAGCGGTGTGTCACCCTTAGTCATTCTTAACCCTGAAAACGCAGCACTTGCCGCTGTGAAGATTTTGGCTCTAACGAATCCAGACTTAAGTAATAGAGTTCTTGATTATCAACGAAGAATAAAAGACATAATTGAGCGCGCTGATAAAAAAATGAGAAACGTTTAGAGGGATATAAAATGCATTTAGTCAAATCTGGGAAAGTGAAGGATGTTTACGCTGTAAATGATAAAGAGCTAGAGTTCAAATTTTCAAACAGGATTTCAGTCTTCGATAAGATTATACCAAGCGAAATTCCAAATAAAGGAGAGACACTAGCTAGAACAAGTGCTTATTGGTTTGAACTTATCCAAAAACTTGGAATTTCAACGCACTATCTTGGTTTAACAGCTCCGAATAGAATACGTGTTAAGCGCGTTAATGTGATAAGTGATTATAGTTTATTGACCATGAAGACTGTGAAATACCTTATCCCCTTAGAATGTATTGTTCGATATTATGTCTATGGTTCCCTTTGGGATCGAGTATCCAAGGGAATAATAAAACCAGAGAAGTTAGGATTCCTTCCTGGACATGATATTAAGATTGCTGAGAAATTACCACAACCGTTTTTTGAGGTTACTACAAAACTTGAGAAGATAGATCGAAAATTAACTGATGAAACAGCGTTAAAAATTTCCGGTTTAACTTTGGATGAATATACTTCGATTAAAGATGTATCATTGGAAATAGATGAGATCATCAAGTCGAGTATAAAACAGAGCGGTTTACTTCATGTTGATGGTAAGAAAGAGTTCGCTTTTGATGAAGATAGAAATCTGATGGTAGTGGATACTTTTGGGACTGCTGATGAAGATAGATTTTGGGATATAAAAGAATTTGAAGATGGAAGATATGTTGAACGGAGTAAAGAGTTTGTTAGACAGTATTATAGAAAGATTGGTTACTACGATGAGTTGATGAAGGCAAGGGAAGACCGTGAAGCAGAACCACCTATACCCGCCTTACCAGACGACATCATTCTACAAATTAGCCAGATTTACATTGATCTTTTTGAAGATTTAACTGGGCAGAGTTTTAGGTGACTAAGTATGTCTTTGTTTGACTCATTTTCTCCAACGGACTATCGGTATAATGTTACGGCGTTGAAGCCTTACTTATCCGAAGCGGCATTTATTAAGTATAAAGCAAGGGTTGAAAGTTCTCTAGTTCGAGTATTAGCAGAAAGAGGTTTCTGTTCTCAAGAAGTTGCGCGTGAAGTGGAATTGGCTTCAAGAGAAATAGATGCAGAAGAAGTATATCGAGAAGATGCGCGTATTAAACATGATATTAGAGCTTTAGTCAATATACTAAGAAATAAAGTAAGCGATGAAGCCAAACCCTTCATACATGCGATGGCAACATCGTATGATATAGTGGATACAGCCAATGCTCTAAGGTATCGAGACGCAGTAAGAGATGTGCTTCTGAAAGATATGCTTACCTTGGAGAAGATTTGGATCGATCTTGCTAGAAGAGAAAAGGACACGATTCAGATTGGTCGGACTCATGGGCAACATGCTGAACCGATAACTTTTGGATTCGCAATAGCCCAATATATCAATAGGTGGGGGAACAGAATTTTAAAGGTAAGGGATGCCATAGATAATTTAGTCGGAAAATTTTCTGGAGCTGTAGGTGCATATAATGCTTCCTCTCTTTTCTTTGAAGACCCTGAAAGTCTCGAGAGAGAAATATTAGAATCTTTAAATTTGAAACCAGCCGAGCTCTCAACACAGATAGTTCCTCCAGAAACCTTTACGGACTTTCTTCATTCTATCGTCTCCAGTTTTGGTGTCTTAGCAAATTATGCAAGAGATATGAGAAATCTTCAAAGGTCAGAGATAGGAGAAGTGGGAGAACCCTATGATGAGGCGCAGGTCGGATCCTCTACAATGCCCCAGAAAAGGAATCCTATAAATTTTGAGAATGTTGAGAGCGCTTGGAAGAAATTTATGCCCCAGATGGTAACGATGTATTTAGATCAGGTTTCAGAACATCAGCGGGATTTAACGAATTCTTTGACCCAAAGATACATTCCTGAATTGTTGGTAATTTTTACATCTTCAATCCGGAAAATGATTAGAGTCACAAAAAAACTGAGAGTTGATACAGTAAATATCCATAGAAATTTTCAAATGAATAGCGATATGCTCCTTGCTGAACCCTTATACATTTTACTTGCTTTTTATGGTCATCCAAATGCTCATGAACATGTACGAAACTTGACAGAGCAATCTTATAGAACTAAAAAACCTTTGTGTGATCTAATTCAGAAAGATAGTACTCTTCAACCCTATCTTACAAGATTTACTTCAGATCAGAAGAAGCTTCTTAGCAATCCATCTAATTATATTGGTATTGCATCCAAAAAAACTGAAAAAATCGCTACACTCTGGGAAAAAAGATTATTGACCATAAACCTGATATAGAACAATGTTAGCCTTGACTTAATATATTATGGGGGAAGTACCTCTTTGTTTGAAGGAAATGCTATTAGATATCTCAATGGGCTATCATCCATGTTCAACTCTAGGTTTATAACTCATAAGCCTTTTTTCCTCGCCCACGCTATCACTTATGCCTGTAACTCTAGGTGTAAAACATGTACCTATTGGAGAATGTCTAATCAGATTGATAAGAACTTGAAAACTGAAGAGATATTTGATCTTCTAGTTAATGCTTACAACATTGGAATGCGGGGATACTATCTTTTCGGTGGGGAACCTCTTGTCATGAAAGATATAGAAGAAATACTGAGCTTTGCTAAGAGGAAAGGGTTCATAACAACGATGAATACAAATGCATCCCTACTTAAACAAAAAGCTGAATCTTTATCTGATAACCTTGACTTTGCTTTCGTCTCATTGGATTACCCTGACACTCATCATGATTATATACGTGGGCGAAAAGGTTCATTTTATGAAGTTGTTGGAGGTATTAAGAGGCTTCAAGAACTTGGGAAAACAAGAATTACATTAGTATCAACTATAAGTAACCTAAACTTTGATAAAATTGAGGCTATGGCACAATTTGCAGTAGATCTAGGGATCGGGATCTCTTATAATGCTGTTGAACCCACTGTGCAATCAAGTTTTGAAGAAGGACGAACTGATTCAGTTGTTAAGAATTATGGTCTAAGTAGTTTGGAACTTCAAAAGTTCTATGAGACTCTTTTAAGACTCAAGAAGGAAAAATATCCTCTTATGGAGACAGAGCAGGTCATCAGGGATCACATCGCAAATAAACCCTTTAAATGTTACTTTCCAAAAATTTTCGTTTATGTTTCACCAGATGGAAAAATATTCTCATGTACATATGATCACACCTATGATTTGAAAACCGGTTCCTTCGAAGATTACTTTAAGAGTAAACTATATCAAAATCATGTTAAGATGGCTGAAACCTGTAATATTTGTCTTCGAACATGTGTGCGTATGTATTCATATACCTATGCTCTTTATCCTAGACATTTCTTCAGATTGATTAGCGATATAAAGATCTTAGCGAAACAATAATTTAGTTTACCAATTATCGATTTATATGTCGTGTAATAATCTTACAGGGAACTATTATCGAAATTTATGGCATCTCTTTTATTACTTGAATGTTGATTTATTTTTATAAAGAATTCTCAATTTTTAGACGATTAATCTTTTCTATATTTTCTTTGGAATTTATCTATGAATATTTTTCATTCTCAAGCTTATATCAATGGCTTGAACTGAGTGTGTTAGTGAGCCTAAAGAGAGGATATCCACTCCTGTTTTCGCATAATCTACAATGTTCTCAATCGTTATCCCTCCTGAAGCTTCAATTAGAATTTTATCTCGTATTCCTCTTCTCTTTAATTCTCTTAACGTCCTCCGAATTTCCATTGGTTCCATATTGTCAAGCATGACGATGTCTGCCCCCGCTTCAACTGCTTCTATTGCTTGAGAAGAGTTCTCCACTTCAATCTCTACCTTCTTAGTAAAACTTACCGTATCTAAAACCCTTCTTACAGCTTCACTAATTGAGGGTATTAACTTCAAATGGTTATTCTTTATCAAGACACAATCATCAAGCCGAAATCTATGTGTATCTCCACCCCCGATCTTAACCGCTTTCTTCTCGAAGTACCTAAACCCTGGAGTTGTTTTTCTAGTTGCCGCTACTCGAATTTTTGGATTATAATTTCTTGCCAGAGAAAGCACCTGTTTTGTTGCAGTAGCGATACCACTCATCCTCATTAAAATGTTTAATGCCACTCTTTCCCCATTAAGAATACTCTTTGATGGACCTTCAATTTCAAGGACAATAGTCTGAGGTTTAACCGCTTCCCCATCGTTGATTACAATATGCGATTTACAACCTACTAACTCAAAAATGGTGGCTGCTTCATCCACTCCAGCTAGGACCCCTTCCTCTTTAAAAACAACTTCCGCTTCAGCCATCGAGTTGTCATCTATTAGAGTGTCAGTTGTGATGTCTCCAAATCCCAGATCTTCAGATAAAAATTCCTTGATTTTTTCCTCTAATAAAATCCTATTTTTCATGATCTAATCACACAGTTATAATAGATCCTTTGATGTTATTGTAAAACTATGATTTAATTGTTAGCTTATTAATGAGCCTTCAATTCAATCTCTGGACATTTATAATATAAACAGAAAGTTGAAATTCTCGAATATAAGACTAAAATGACGCATTAAGCATTTATCTCAAAAAATTCCTTTCTCATCATTAAATATCTGTCGTTGTATTTTTGTAAAGTAAAACTGAGATTAAGAGCCACTCAAGGGAAAAAATAACGTCAGTAATAATTGATTACAAAGCCTCATATAACGTAATACTCTAGAGGGTCTCACTTCACAATAAGCGCCTTACTCTCCTAACTCCTCTCGTCTGCCAACTGAATCTTCGAATCTTACTGCTTCTACCGTAACCACAAGCAGAGCATACCTTATGTCTAACATGATATGATCTCCTTCCGCATCTGCGGCAACTAATCACTCGCCTTTTATGATGCTTACCAAAGGAAGGGGTTCCTTTCACCAATGTTTTCACTCACTTTATTAATTTCTATAAGGATTCATGTCAGAAGCAATTTTCTTCATATATAGAGCTTTCTCTTTATAATTATTTAGGACTTTAACAAAAATTTGATACGAAATAACTGTTTTTCCTATCTCCTTCTCCGTCCTCTCCTTCTACGGGAATCACCAGAGTTTTCTGAATCTGTCTGGACACTGGGTCGGAGTACAATCATTTTCTTCATCTTTATGCTCTGAATATATCCTGCTACTTCATTTCGAAGAGTTTTTGTTGGGATATCTATTATTTCACTGATCAGCTTTTTATTCTCTTCAAAGTCATCTACAAACTTATCCGGATACTTTTCATATAGTTTCTCAGCTATCCTCCTCACACTGATCGCTCGCTTTTTTCCCATTCCAGTCCCTCTTCTCCTGCTATACCCTTTACAATATTCTTATCCAATTATCATAAATCGCTTTTTTTTCGACTCCGGATTCTCTTACAAAGGGAATAACGCATATAAATTTTCTTCTTTTTAGATAGAAATTACAAGAATTTTTCATATTACACGCCAAAAGGATTCAGTTTTATTCAATAGGATGAGATCTCACCCAATCTATTATGTTAAACTTTAATCATATAAACAATAATCTCTCTGGATATATCTTGTATTTGTATAGTCTATATACTTTTTCTTATAATCAAAAAGATTTTTATATCTATTAATCGTTTGACTCGAGATAGGTAATAAATATGGCACAATTGATTCCCGCTTCGGTTGGCGGGCAACCGGTTTTAATTTTGAGGGAAGGAAGTAGTAGGAGTAGGGGTAAGGAAGCTCAGAGGAATAATATTCAGGCTGCTAAGGTTGTTGCGAATGTTGTAAAGTCGGCGTTGGGGCCGAAGGGTATGGATAAGATGCTTGTTGATTCTTTGGGTGATGCTACGATTACGAGTGATGGTGCGACTATTTTGAAGGAGATGGATATTCAGCACCCAACAGCTAAGATGATGGTTGAGGTGGCGAAGACTACTGATGATGAGGTTGGGGATGGTACTACGTCTGTTGTTGTGTTTACGGGGCGATTGTTGGAGAAGGCTGAGGATTTGTTGGATAAGAATGTTCATCCGACGATTAT
>DAOVAG010000072.1 GCA_030671165.1 Candidatus Bathyarchaeota archaeon
AAAATAAAACGCGTCCATCCTTCTGGATTAGTTGAGCTAATCTATTTCTTATTCCCCAAACCATTTAGTTCACATCTATTTCATTGGTTTTAGAATCAAATAACCTTTTTCTATAAGCCAGTGATGAAATTGCCAAGTTGTAAATTTACAGTGGGTTCGACAGCTTTGTCTAGTGGATTCGTATGATTTAGATTCGATATTCAATTTGTTTAGCTTTGTTTGTGTGGGACAGTTAACGTCGTTACAGAACTCCCGTCGTTTATATACGTTGAATCCTTCTAAAGACATTTTAATCAAGGATTAATGGGTATAGACAGTAATAGATTTTTCTAGTGTCTTACACGGTGAGATGTCAAAGGTGTCCTTATCAAAAAATTACTGTAGAAAAAGGTATGGATGTGTATCGCTTGATATTTGTCTCCTCAATGTTATTTATAGACAAGGTCTCCCGGAAAGGCGGGGGTAACTATTATTTGTGTGTATAAATTTATGTTTTGAGACTAAAGATGATTATGTGATTGGGTGATATTATATAGAAATTACATGGTTATTTTGGTTGAAAAGGGTTGTTTTCCAAAGATTTCAGCTGCACCGTTTCTAACTTTATTTCTAAACTTTGGAGTAGTGTAGATTCGGATAATATCCATGTACCCAATCAGGGCATCAATAATAGGGGAATATTCTGATAGTGTGCGTCGTTCTTTAGAACCGTCTGGAAGGCTTTGAAAGACAGGAATCTCAGATGGTTTTCCCAGTAGTGGATAATATGGGACAGAGGGTACCGTTGGCACATCAATTAAAATGTAATTTGGATCTACTCCTGATGTTTCACCAATCTCTTCAATTATCTGATTTCTAATTTCATTTCGACTCATTAGGTTTGTGTAGAAGTCATTCCGGTGGTGAATGATGGTTGTGTGAACACACTTGAGGAGTTTCCTATTTGAATATAATTGAGCTAATTCTTGGCTAATTCGTATTTTTTTTGTTCTTAAAGGTTTGAGAGATAGTAATCGAGAGAGAACAGTAGAGTCGTCAAGTTTTAGATAATCTTGAGGTTTTTGAAAGGAAGTCAATTCAAGTTGATCGTTAGCATAATCCATAGCACGAACGATCATTATTTCTGCAGCTCTTACGGTTCGATGAAAATAAACGGCTTTAAACATCTCATATCGAGCTATTACGAATGCTTCTAAGGCGTAGAGTGCATCAATATTCATAGCTAGTGTGTTATCGAAAACATCGATAGAATTGATTAAACGATGAACGTCTATCTTGCCATATTCGACACCTGCAAAGTGTGAGTCTCTGATGAGGTAGTCCATAGTATCAGCGTTAAATTGACTTGCAATAATTTTGTTGAGGAAGCTCTTGTCTGGTTTTTCAAGTTTTCCGACAGCGAGTTTAGAGAGGTCTTGTGTCGAATAACCATGCTCTGTGAGGATTTCTTTCAACTCACTGTTTTTAATGAGCCATTGGGTAACATCCTCATGGGTCATGTTACGGTATTTCCCTAGGATTTCCTCATACATGTGGGAGAATGGTCCGTGGCCAATGTCATGTAGGAGTCCAGCTATTCGAATTTTCTGGACATCGTCTTCACCTATGTAAGACATTTTCTCAAAATGGTTTCCTAGAAGCCCTGCTAAATGCATAACGCCCAAAGAGTGGGAAAATCTTGAATGTTCTGCTCCGGGATATGTTAAAAAAGCACCTGAGAGCTGTTTAATACGCCTTAATCTCTGTACGGGTTGAGAGTCAATAAGTTCTTTCTCAACAGGAGTCATAAAGATGTATCCGTGGATTGGATCTCGGATCTCACCAATGCTTTTAATCATCAAATAACACGCTTATTCTTTAGTATTAGCTGTATTTTTACTTTGTTTTTTCTTTCAAGTTTATTTTATAAAAAAAGGAGGGATTATTAAAAATTAGAGTTAGTCATCAGTTACCATGGATAATGCAGAGGTTAGATCTTCAAGAATAATTGACAGGAAATTTATTAAAAACTATGAATGAAGAGGGGATTTCAATTGTTATATCTATCATCGCTTATGGTAGAATGTGTTTTTTGTTAAGGAATTGATTTCTTTTTTTAAATGTGAAGATGGTGAATGGATAGTATAATTAAGATCGTGTACTCTTGTTTAGTAAGGGTTATGCTTTGTCTTTAATAGCCATAGAAGGAATTGATAGATCAGGTAAGAGAACTCATTCAATGGTGCTTTTAGAGAGATTACGGAGAATGGGAAGGCGCGTTGAGTATGTTACTTTCCCCGATTATAAGACACCGCTTGGTAAAGAGATTAAAAAGTTCCTTCGTGGCAGGATAAAGTTTAGGCCAGAGGTTAGACAGTTACTATATGTTGCTAACAGATGGGAGCGGGCAAATGACATATGCAGTTGGTTGAAGGAAGGGAAGATTGTGATTGCTGATAGATATATCCCATCTGGCATTGCTTATGGTTCCGCGAATAATCTAGAGTTAGAATGGATGTTGAAAATTGAGAAGGGTCTACCAGTCACTGATGTTGTAATAGTCATCGATATTCCAGTGGATACAGCGCATAAAAGAGAGAGAGCTAAAGATCTATACGAAGCAGATGAATTGTTCCAAGAGAGAGTTAGGAGAGCTTATCTAAACTTAGCTGAACAATTTGGCTGGGAGGTAATCGATGGGAAGGGATCTATAAATGAGATCGCGGAAAACATCTGGAGGCACATCTCTAAAATCGTTTAGAGTTCAATCTACCGTTTTAATTGTTATAAGTATAGAGATGTGCTCAAAAGTTGTATTATACTAAGAATTTGTTGAGATAGCAGAGGTTCATAAACTGAATGAAAAAATTTGAGTAAGTTGTTGATTGTATAATACAGGTAAGTGGAGACGTGAGAAACTTGAAAACGTGTTTAAGCCTGAACTCAAGATCGTTATAGTTGGATGTTCATCCACCGTGAGAAATTTGTATAATCGTTATAATGTCGTCATCTTTCAATTTTGTTTCGAGTCCTTCTAATACATTTATATCTTTACCATTAACCAGAGTTAGAGTGTTCTGTCTTAAATGTCCTGTTTCATGTTCAAGTAATAAATTCTGTTTTAATTTGAAGCTTGTTTTTAGTCTCTCAATCATTGTAGAAACAGTAATTGGCGCATCGATGTTAATCTGTAATTTCGAGGTCCCGGTTTCATTTTGTAATATTCCAACAAATTCTACCCATATAGAAGCCAATTTTATTCCTTCTTTGATTATATGTCCAAAAAGAAGGAGATATTTATAATTTAGATCTTTCTCAAAAAGATAGTAAGAGCGTATCGATAGAGATCAGGTATATCAGCACTGTAAAAGTGCTTTCTCTTTCTTTGAAAAGAGCGGATGGGAATGTTTTAAGTATAAAGATTCAAATAGAATCAAATTTCTTTATTATAAAGGATCCGTAATTCAAGATCCATATTACATCCAGAGTATATTTTAAATCTTAAGATAGTAAATAAAGGGAAATAAGTTGATATTATGAAGCCCTTAAAAAGGCTCTTATCAGTTAGTCGAGTGGCGTGTATATTATTTGTTTTTATAATTATTTTTTCGGTTCAAATTTGGCAGGTAGATGCAACAATAAGTTCTTGGATTGCTAAAGAGAAGATGCAGACTCCAAGAGGGCAATCAGTCGTGATTGCGGAAGATGGATTAATTTATGTGATTGGAGGGATTGATAGAAACAATGAAATACCTTTAGCGAGTATGGAAATTTATAACCCTATTACGGATAGTTGGAGTACAGAAGCGCCATTGCTTAGTGCGACAATGGGGGCAGCGGGTGCCAAGGGTTTGGATGGTACCGTGTATGTAATCAGTGGTGCTGGTCAAGGTCAGAATTCTGTACAAGCTTATAATCCAACCACAAATACGTGGACGTTGAAAAATGATATACCGGTATCAGTATGGGCCGCCGATGCGGCGACGGGGGAAGATGGAAGCATCTATGTCATTGGAGGAGCAGGTGGACCAGATCTTGTACAAGTATACGATCCTACTACTGATACGTGGGGGTTTGGAAGTGTTATGCCTACTCCAAGAGTGGGGTTGGGGGTTATCAAGGGTGAAGATGGATTAATCTATACTATTGGTGGATACTCGCTTGATGCACAGACAGCGCTTTCAACAGTTGAAGCATATAATCCAATCACGAATACTTGGACGACAAAAACTGCGTTACCGGCGCCTCTATGTCAGTTTGGTATAACCTTAGGACCACTTGGAAAAATATATGTTTTAGGAGGAACTACAAACTATGTTAATAATACAGGTCCCTTCTATTCGACAGTGTACAGTTTCAATACATCTACTAATATTTGGGAAAATGAAGATCCAATGCCTACCGGTAGAAGAGAACTTGGAGGAGCTACGGTAGAGAACAGAATATTCACTATTGGAGGGGCAAATGGAGCCTATTATTACCTTGATACAAACGAAGTGGCCATCGTTCCTGATGTGGTATATCCCACGGCTAATGCAGAGGTTGATGATGAAGTAGGGCAAGGTGAGCTTATCTACTTTAATGGCTCAAGATCAACAGATAATATCGGTATAGCAAATTATACTTGGATGTTTAAAGATGTTACACCACAAATATTGACAGGGGTAATCCCACCCTATATTTTTGAAACAGTTGGGGTATACAACATAATGCTCAATGTAACTGATTGGGGGGGTAACTGGGCTACTGATAATGTTACGATTACAGTAAAGGATACGGAACTTCCAGTAGCAGATGCTTATTGTGACGGACTTCGTTTTTCATCAGAGAGTCAATATGTAACCTATAGAGTAGAACCTGGAACGGCAATAACTTACGATGCCAGTGGCTCCAGTGACAACGTTGATAGTATTGAAAATCTCCATTTTGAGTGGGATTTTGGTGACATAACAAGGAGTGAGGATGTGAGAATAAGCTATACACACATACCGCTACCGCCACCATACATATATAGGGTTACGCTGAAGGTCGAAGATTCTGCGGGAAATATAGGTGAAGATGTGATAGAGATCCACTTTTTAGAGAAAGAGGAGAGTATAATCTCCTGTTCAGCTACTCCAATAAATATTGCATTAGGCAACGCTATATCAGTATTCGGTTCTCTTATTTCAGGGTCAGAAGCTCTTCCTGTTACAAGAGAAAATGTGACCATAATATACACTACACCTCAGATATTGGGTGGAGAGAAGTTGAGTAGAGAGACTATGTTAAACTCAGATGGGTTTTTTAATGATACTTTTAAACCATTTGCTGTCGGTTCCTGGTCAGTTAAGGC
>DAOVAG010000067.1 GCA_030671165.1 Candidatus Bathyarchaeota archaeon
CAAGAAACGGAAACAACAACGATTTATTTAATGACATATCATTCTGGGAAATGTTCTGCTAATTGTGTTTTTTGCGCTCAAGCACGGTCCAGTACTAGTAGAGCTGATATGCTATCACGGGTTACGTGGCCATTATTTCCCGTAGAGAATGTAATTGATCGCATTAAAGTGGTTGGAAGCGGAAACCGCGTCAAAAGAGTCTGCATTCAAACCATGAATTATCCGGGTGTATTCAAAGAAATGTTAGCTCTAATCAAAAAAATCAATTCAATGAGCAGTTTACCCATTTCCCTTTCCTGTCAACCTTTGAATAAGGAACAGATTCAGAATCTGATAAATGCTGGAGTTAATAGAATTGGAATTTCTTTTGATGCTGCCACTAAGGAATTGTTTAATAAAACCAAGGGTTCTTCAAGCGGAGGACCCTATGTATGGGAGAAACATATGGAAGGTTTAAAAAACGCGATCCGTATTCTTGGGAAGGGAAAGGTTACCACACATTTTATAGTAGGTCTTGGAGAAAATGATCGTGAGCTTATCGAAATTATTCAAAAGATGGTAAATATTGGTGTACACCCAAGTCTTTTTGCGTTCACACCTATACCTGGAACAAGTCAGGAAAATAGACCTCGACCTTCGATTCGTCGATATAGAAAAATACAGTTGGCACAGTACTTGATAACTACTGGTAAAGCTAAGTATGAAGACATCGTTTTTGATATGGATAGTAACATTGTAGACTTTAAACTCAAAGAGAGTTTGATAAGAGAAATAGTGAAAACTGGTCTTCCATTTATGACATCGGGGTGCTCAGGGTGTAATAGACCCTATTATAATGAAAAGCCTAGTGGTCCATTGTACAATTACCCCTTTAATCCTGTTATCAATCATCAAGAAAAATAGATCATTGGAGAATATTGGATTGGCAGAAGAATGGCGGATAATTGATTTAGATGTTAACGATGCTTATATGAATATGGCAATTGATGAGGCAATATTGACTGCAAGAATAAAAGAGTTAGTACCTAATACTCTACGTTTTTATCTATGGAAGCCTTCAGCAGTTTCAATAGGACGGTTTCAGAATGTCTTCAATGAAATCCAAATTGAAAACTGTCAAAGACAGGGAATAGACATAGTACGGAGAATAACTGGTGGAGGAGCAGTCTACCACGATTTTAAAGGTGAAATTACATACAGCGTCATTATTAAAAAAGAAGACTTAGAAACAAACGACGTAATTGAATCTTACAACATTATATGCAATGGACTAATAGAAACCACAAAAATTCTAGGTTTAAAGGCCAGTTTTCAACCAGGCAATCAAAGAAACTGTCCCAACCTAGTAATTGGTGGTAAAAAAATTTCTGGAAGTTCCCAACGTCATAAAGAGGGAGTCATTCTTCAACATGGTACATTTCTTCTGGATATAGATCTTGTCAAAATGTTTACTTTTCTCCGAGTTCCATGGGCTAAGACTATCACAGATGTAATATGTGTCGCTAGAGAAAAAATTACATCTATCAAAAACGAACTTATATTAAACATTCAAGTTGAAAATATTCACAATACGCTTATTGAGGGATTTCAAAAAGGATTCAATGTTAAATTTCCTAAAGAGGAAATGTTAACATTATACGAACAAAAATTAGCTGAAAAGCTTAAATTTGAAAAATATTGCACAAAGAACTGGAATTTCGAAAGATTACTGGAGAAAAAAACGTAGAAAAATAGAGATCGAAATCATGTTTTTGAAAAAACAGTTAAAGTTATTAAAAATATATTTTACACACAATCTTATCGAATGTATCTTCAAAATTTATTTTGTGTTGTAGTAAGCCAATTAATTAGTTGGTTTGGATCATCACATCTTAATTCAACTCTAATTGGACCTAAAGGAGATTCACTTTCTGGTTCACAAAAGGAAATATGATTAACATATGCTACTTGCTTATTTAGATAAAAAGTAATAGAGTTACCGCTTACACTGTTAATCAGAACTTTTCTAGCTATGTTCAGGATTCTCTCCTGTCTAAGTCTTTCGCTAAATTTTGTTAATCCCTCTCTTCCTTCGATTTCAGCAATAATATAATTCTTTTCAAGTTTAGAAACAGCATTCAAGGATGTATAGTCAAAAAAGTTATTAATCGCTATTTCTATCTTCTCTGAGTTCTCAGTTGGGTTAATCTCCACTGTAATAATTCCTGATATTTCATTCATTTATATTCGCCTTCATGAAACTTCGAACTCTGCTTGTGAATCGACGAAGATTTCCTTCATTTGTGATGACATGATCAGCCATTGCTATCACGGGACCTATCCCTACACTGAGTTCCCTGAAGTCTCTATCTGCAAAAATTGTCCAGTTTGATGGATCATCACTTCTTCCTCGGTTAAATATTCTGTGAAACCGGGTTTTGGGAGAAGAATGAATTGAGAGCAGCTTAAATTTGGGGAAAGTTTTCCTGAACAGTTTAACCTCTGCGAGACTTCGAATTCCATCAACGATTATTTCTTGACTTTTAACAGTTTTAATCTTTTGAATACATTTCTCAGCTACAGCATCTTGACCCTCTTCCGCTCGGATCTCAAGCATAATCTTACCAATATTCTCTGAAGTGGGCTTTAATCCTTTTTTTTCTACTGCTTCACGGATGATATCTCCCATTATCACAATGGAGAAGCCGAGTTTCACCGCTACATCATCTACAATACTTTTACCTGAACCAGGCATCCCAACCACACCGATTACAGTTTTGTTTCTCAAAACATTATCTTCTCCAAGCCATCATTTCTTGTTCTAAATTACATTTAATCAACATTATCTTCCAAGGCTAAGTTATTCAACTTATTTAATATCTATTTTTTAAAAGATTTTATAGTTCTTAATTGTCCATGTAGTACTTCTTTAAAGAGAAAAGACTGTGAAAGTACATAAATGGTATCGTTCCTCATAGATCTAACATTTTACAATATAGTCAACTTGCTGCAAATAAATGTAAACATTATTGGTTTCCTAACAGTCATACTTGTATTACTCTTAGTACCGGTTTTTAACCATTTTATTAATATTTGTCCATATCGAAGGACTTGTACATTATTTTGTTTAAAAAAGATTTTTTCTAGCTTTAATCTCCTTTAAGACGTGATAAATCGTAAATCTTTTTATTGGAGTTTAACCACAAAATCTGCTGATTCTTCAATGAACGAAGTTAAACGTGTAAAAGGTTTTATAATACCAGTAATCTGTTTTCTAATATTATTTCCCCTAGTTAACTATAATGCTCGTGCGGTAAACTCTACTCTCATTGAGGGATGGGTAATTGATGGATTGACTGACCAGCCCATTGGAAACGCTACAGTTCAACTTTGGGATACAACACTTGGTTCTTCATCAATATGGATTTTAGTTGAAGATGCAAGGACCGATCTTGATGGTTATTATTCAATCAATATTGAGCGGGAGTTCCAATGTCGTGTTTATGTTTACCACAATGATTCGAGCTCTCCAGGTTTCGACTATGTCCCTTCATTCCAAGATTTTTATTTTTCAGGAGAGAAACAGCTAATACATAAGCTAAAACCGGGAGGTTCCATCATTTTTGAGGGAATATTGCGAATTGTTGAATCCATAAAACCTGCTGATGTCTTTGGTTTTACAGTTTTAGATCCAGATACAGGTTCTCGACCAGGTGATGAAGGAGATGTTTATGATTATGGTACAGAACCTCAATATCATAATTTCCTTAGTTTAGATCCCCAACACATAATCGTACCAGCAAACACGCCTATAGAGATTATGGTTAATGCTACAATATCTGGTGATAATGGGGTAATGCAGCGGGCCTTTCTTGTGAATCAGGCAGCACCATTCATTTTGGAAAAAGGGGAGAAAAAACAAGTTAGTATTGATGATTCATTATTACAATTCAATATAGATTTGGTAGAAAACGAGGTAGAACTCATAGATGAAGCACTTATAGATGTAGAAGAGAAAGGATTCTACACCAGACTTGAAAGAAAGGATTTTGCAAAAGTTAAAGATCTTATTGATGGAGCGAAAAGAAAACTAACGGAAGGTGCCTTCGATGAAAGTTACGCTGATCTACGTGAAGGATACATATATACCGTACAAATTAATCAGAGAATTAATGAAATATTTTCAGATGCATCTTCGTCTGTTGCAATCTTGACGCTATTTCTAACGTTGACTGCAATGGTTTTATCATCCTTCCTTTTTGAACGATGGCCTTTGAAAATAATAGCCACTTGCATCATCGCCTCAGCTTTTCTGATAGTGTTGTTCTATACATATCCTGGACTTAGAATTATTCAAACATCTGCGTTTTTAATTGATATCGGTTTATCATTGGGGATCTCCATTTCTGCTTCCTTTATTTTTTCACGGTTCATGGAGAAAAAAATTAGTTCAATATTCTCAATGGCAAAGCTAAATCTTAGACGGCGAAAACTTCGTTTCATGCTTACAGTAATATCAGTAGCTGTCTTAACGATGAGCTTTGTGACATTAACATCTTTCTCGACAGGTTATGGACTCACAAGCACCTCAATGGGTAACTTATCTTTGAATTCTGAAGGGTTGCTTATAAAGAAGTCTTTGGCACCAGATCTACCATTAACTATCACATTTATTCCTCTCGATTTCTCAACAATTAATTGGTTACAAGACAAATCTGAGGTCATTGGAGTAGCGCCTAAGTTGGAAAATATTCCAAATTTAGGAAATATTGGATCTTTATCCTCTTTAAATGACTCATCTAAGAAAATTTCGGTTTTTGGTATCCTTGGAATCGAACCCGACAGTGAAGCAGCAGTCACACATATTGATGATATTATCGTTGATGGCAGATACTTAGATGTCTTAAATGAAAATGAGATACTTCTAAGCATCACAACAGCAGAGTTATTAAACGCTAAGATAGGAGACGAATTGCAACTGATTAGTAAAGTGTCAACGATGAAGGTTACTCTAGTCGGTCTCTTTGATGACTATAAATTTAGTCAGATTAAGGACATCGATACAAAACCATTGATACCTAAAAAACTTGTTATGCAAAATACAGAGAAACCAACAATCGAAATTGAACCTTGTGATTCTTCAGAAGTAGTTATTATGAATTGGAAGACAGCTAATCTTTTTGGAGGAGTTTTACTCTCAAGAATAGATGTCCAGCTTGTAGATCCAAAATTGGCTCTCTCTATCGCTCGTCAGATTGCATTAGAACGTGATCTGTTAGTCTGGTCTTCTTATGATGGGCAGATATATAAAACGGGCTTAGGAGAATATCTTGAAACAAGCGGATCGTCCATTATAATTCCATGGATCATTGTCATTTTGAACGTTATTATTACAATGTTGAATGCTATCTTTGAGCGTAGAAAAGAGATAGCCATTCTTTCCTCAGTAGGACTTAATCCATCACACATCGGGAGCCTCTTCATGGCTGAAGCGGCTATCATAGGAATCGTTGGTGGTGGAGTGGGATATTTATTGGGAATAGGTGGGTACCAAG
>DAOVAG010000220.1 GCA_030671165.1 Candidatus Bathyarchaeota archaeon
TCTTAATAAATAAGGAATTTCAGCTGAGTAATACAAATTTAAATTTACATAAATAAACACAGATTAATGATGTTAGTAAATGTGCCATATGGTAAGAGTTTTTTACAAACTGAGATTCCTTTTGAACGATTAGAAGTAGCAATTTCTAAACCAGCAGAAATTTTAAAGAATTTAAAAGTTTCTATCAAACAAAGCCTAAAAAGACCCATCAATTCTGAACCCTTACATCTCCTTTTAGGTAGAGGAAAGAAGATTTGTGTGATAATACCAGATGAAACTAGAGGTTGTCCTACAAAGGAAATTCTGTCCCCTGCTCTACAACAAATAGAGTCTAGTAAACCCAAAAAAATAGAAATATTGATCGGAAACGGTCTTCATAGAGGCATGTCTAAAAAAGAAATGATGGAGTCCCTAGGTAAAGACATAGTTGAAAAATATAATATTATTAATCACTCAGCAACTGATGAAAGGCAACTGATCGATCTGAAGAAAAAAACGTCTTATGGAACACCAGGAATATTGAATAAAATAGCAGTGAAAAGTGATTTTTTATTAGGTATCGGATTAGTCGAACCTCATTTTTTCGCCGGGTTTAGTGGAGGAAGGAAAACTATTCTTCCAGCTATAGCAGGGAAAGAAGCTATCCTTAACAATCATTCGTATAATATGATAAAAAATCCATATGCTTCTTATGGAAAAATGAAAGGAAATCCAATACACCATGATATGATGGAATTCATGAATTTTATTAAATTACCCTTCATTATCAATGTTTCAATAAATAACAAAATGGAAACTACTCAAATATTTGCAGGAGATCCACGTGAAGCCCATGAACAAGCTGTAAACTTTGTAAATACCTATGGGAAAGTGAAGTTAAATGGCTTCGCAGATATTGTGATAGTATCTAATGGAGGTTATCCCATGGACAGAGACCTATACCAATCAGTTAAAGGTATAGTTACAGCAAGTAGCGTAGTGAAGGAGAAAGGAGTTATTATTATGGTTGCAGAATGTATAGATGGATTAGGAGGACATAAAGAGTTTATGAGACTAATGCAAAAAGCAACTAGTCCCAGAGAAGTGTTGAAAGAAATTGAGGAAAAGGAACCTATTGTTGATCAGTGGCAAGCTCAGATTCTATCAGAAATATTATCCAAAACAAATGTGATAATAGTTACAGAGGGTATAAAACGGAACATGATAGAGAAAATGATGATGAGTCAAGCCTTCTCGCTTGAAGAAGCATTAGATTCAGCAAGAGAAATGGTATTAACAGATAAACCGAGGATTCTAGTAATACCAGAAGGACCTTACGTTATGCCTTTTGTTTAATTTAATTAATTGTGTTAAGAAAATGTATGAAATGAATCTGGATGCAAGTCTGAGTTCTATATTATGAAATCGCAAACATACTTCAATGCGCTCTACACCGTCACTAATGTTCTCAGGTATTCAAAATGTATTATCACTAGTATTGAATGAAGTAAGTCAAGCTTCATTATTCATGTAGTAATGTTCTGAGAATTATGTTATTAAGAAAAAGTAATAATCTAGAAGATATTTAGCGTATATTATATGAAATGGTTGAATGCTATTGTTTATCGTTCAACCGTTTATGAAATTCGGATAACTTCCTTAAACTCTCGCAGTAAACTTGAATACTGTCAACATATTCATCAATGTTTACATATTCATGTTGAGTGTGATCTAATCTGGCATCCCCAGCACCATAGGTGACTACAGGAATACGTGTAGATCGCCCATATAAATTCATGTCTCCTGTACCTGTCTTTCGTAGTAATGTTGCAGTTTTCCGTCGAACCTTTCGAATACCCCAATTGAGAGCATTAACAAGAATAGAATGTTTATCTGTCTCAAAGGGTTCACAAATATCGTCAATCTGTAGATTGATTGTTACATCTTTAAGATTATTAGTATACTCTTTTACGATTTTCTCAATCTCTTCAAATAACATCATTGAGGATATTGGGGGTGGAATCCTGAAGTTAAGTGCAAGCTCACACTTGGAAGGAACTTTTGAAGAGGTGCCACCACCACGAATACCTGTTAAGCAGGACGTTATAGAGTAGAACTTGCTGTTACGTTTCTCTTGATCAAAATGGATATTTTGAAGAAGATTCCATGCTTGAAAAGCTTTTTCAATAGCGTTCTCGAAGAGCCAAGGTGCAGCGGAATGACCAGAGATTGTCTCACAAGTCATCTTCAAGTGGAGGCTACCCTTATAGGCAATCGTGATTTGATCAACACCACTTGGTTCTCCAAAGATTGCATAATCAGCAGGAAACTTTGTTTTGATAATATTTAGTACACCTTTACCTTTACCTTCCTCATCTATGGCACCGATTACTATTATTTTTCCAGGGAAACCTTCTTTGAGAAGAATTGAGGAAGCTACGATCATTGCTGCTAATGCAGATTTAGCGTCAACTACACCCCTACCAAAGAGTTTATTTCTTTCAAGTCTGAATGGAATTTCTCCCGGAACAGTGTCCATGTGTCCACAAAGAAGTATTGTTGGGTTACCTGTTCCAAACTCA
>DAOVAG010000189.1 GCA_030671165.1 Candidatus Bathyarchaeota archaeon
AGTCTTATCTATACTCTCAGCTACATGAAGATTATCGCCACCAGTGGGGGCTCATTGGATAATATTATGGAATATATAGCAGAGGTGGAGGAAAATCAAAAGATCAAACAGCTTGAGAGAAAATACATCACTAACACAAAACTTCTTGGTTTCGATGTCTCCCAAGCAATTGAAGATGTCGCTAGAAGGACTCCTTCGAAGAAATTGAAAAAATTACTCGAAGACATTAGTCATAACATTAGGACAAGTGGAAATCTTATGACACTATTCAATTACGAAATAAATAGACTGCTAGTAAAAAAAAGAGAGGATCTAAAGAAACTTATTTCATCTTTGACTTATATTGGTGAGATATATGTAGCCTTATTTGTTGTAGGTCCTATTCTATTCATATTAATAATAATTATAATGTCAACCTTCGCAGTAGAGAGTACCTCCGCCATTACGCAGTTAAACTTGGTCGTTTTTTTTGGTTTACCCATTCTCGCCTCGATGTTTTTAGTAATACTTGACACGACATTACATGGAGATATCTGATGTTTTTCCAAAAGAAACATAAAACAGCTGTTTGGGCAGTTTCGATCACATTATTTATTGTATTTACGACGCTTCTTATAATACAGGGGATATACATTCCAATCCCACCCTACTTTATACCAATTTCTCAAAGAGTAAATAATTCAATTGCCCTAAATCTATTTGTAGCTTTACTAATTCCAGCAATTCTCGAGAATAATAATATTGGATGGTTAAGAAAGGTGGAAGAAAATACGCCGAGGGCATTACTTGATATCACAGAAGGCGTCCGATCAGGAATTCCGTTACTAGACGCCATGGAAGATGCTACACATCGAAATTACGGTCCAGTATCTAAGGAATTGAAGAGGTCGATGATTAAATTTAGAATGACATCTGATTTGAAACGCTCTCTTGACAGTCTCGGAGTGAATTTGATCAGACCAATCGTAAAAAGAATGAACACAATATTACTTGTAGCAAATGAAATGGGGGGACAGATAATAGACGTTCTTGACGCAAGTGTTTTACTATTTACGGATATAGCTGAATACCAAGACCAACGTCGAACCCAACTAAAGCCATACATCTTAATTGTCTATTTTGGGTTGTTCATCTTTCTAGCGATTGGTTATGTTATACTAGTAACATTTCTCGGTCCGTTATCTAATATGGCGATGGATCCAATGATTGCGGGTTCAGGAATACTAGAAAATCTTCAGCAAATATACTACTATAAATCAATCCTTTTCTGGGCAGCAATAATTCAATCGATATTTGGAGGTCTTGTAGCAGGGAAAATAAGTGAAGGTTTTCTGTCAGCAGGGCTAAAACACATCGTATTACTTATGTTGATAACCATTATCTTTTTCAATGCATTTAATGTCTAGGAAGAGAGGCAATGCTAGAAACAACGGAGCTGGATGAGGAACTTACATGGGATGAAGAAGCAATACTAAATACGATTATCACGCATGGAATCAGGACAATTACACCGATCCTAACTCCTTCTGGGATAGTTTATCAGGGTTTAGAAGATTTTATGCGGGAAAACGAGTTAGATTGGGAAATAATTACTAAGATTCTTGATTCAATGAAAAAAAATGGATATTTTGAGACTAAAGAACAAACAAGGGTTATTATCTGCCCAGAATGTGGTTCTTCACATGTATATTCGAAATTTGCATGCCCCGGATGTAATTCTACTGAGCTTTCCCGCATGGAAATTCTTGAACATTCTATTTGTGGTTATACAGGTATGAAAAAAGATTTCATCAACAATAATCGATTAATCTGTCCTAAATGCAACATCAAACTATCGAAAAATATATCTCGAAAAAATGAGACATCGCGAAAAAAATCTGACTATCAAAGAATTGGAACAGTCTCTGAATGCGATAGTTGTGCCTTAAGGTTTGAAAAACCAACTACAATACACATTTGTCAACAGTGCTCAACAAATTTTGCTTATTCAAAAGCCAGATACGAGACATTATATAGTTATCAAATAAAAGAAGATATAATTCAAAAGTTAAAAGATAACAATAAACTTTCAATCTTGCTGATAGAGGATGAAGCCACGGATGCTGAAATTATTAATGCATATTTAAAAAAATCAAAAGAAAAGTTCTTGTTAGAAATTGTTAATACAGGGAAAAAAGGGTTGGAAAAAATAAAGGATAACCTTTATGATTTGATTTTATTAGATTATCATCTCCCGGACATGACAGGCTCTGAAATACTCGAAGAAATACGAGCCCAAAATATAATGCCTCATGTAATAGTACTTACCGGAATGGATGATAGAGAGATAGCAGTAAAAACAATGAAGTTAGGAGCTTCGGATTACCTGATAAAATCTGCTGAGTTATATAAATCTCTACCAGAATTGATACTAAAAATCCTGAAAAAAAATAATTGATGTACTTGCGCGCGCTGATGAAGCATTGTTGGCAAGAAACCAGATAGATGCTCCAAGATATAAGACTGTAGCGACCATAACTATCGAAGAATGACTAGGGAGAGCCCTCTTTTATCCATATAACTCACAAGATTGTTTTCTTTTCGCACGCGCGAAAGAGGAATCATAATATTAATAGTTAAGGAATAAGAAAATTTAATACAATATTAACTGTAAAACCAGACATAAAAAATTTATCGAGAACATAAGAAATTTAATGAACGAAATAAATAATACATGTGAACTAGGCCAAGTAATGATGAATCAGTAATATCTCTTTGTAATTAATAATCGACATAAGCATACCTGATTACTTCACCTCGTCACAATATTGGTCTTTCATCTCAGTGAAAAAAAGGGTGTAGGTACAGTCATAGGATCA
>DAOVAG010000122.1 GCA_030671165.1 Candidatus Bathyarchaeota archaeon
ATTAGACCTTAAACAAATACTTACCTTTATGCGCGTTAGGAAACTTTTTCGTTTTTTGAATAATCATTTAAAAAGATTAAACAAAATTCCATATGGAGGAAGGTATACTCCTTTGTTTGGGACCTATCACTTTGTAATAAAGCTCTTTGATTTGATAAAGAAGAGTTTTGAATGGTCAGCTCCTTTTTATGATTGAACGTCTATTCCTTAACGTATAATTCCACATATCCACATTCTAAACATCTTTTACCTTTCAGAGAGAGTGTTTTCTGTTCTTTTTCTTTAATAAGCCAACCCTTTTTCTCTCCGGTATATTCTTGCCATAATAATCCTTCGACAGAGAGTCCAGACTCGAAAGGTGAACCCATTGTTGAAAATCCCCCCATCATTGGAGAAAGATTCCTTAATCCTCCTGAAGCGGATTTTACATTTACCAAAATCTTACCATTTCTCATTTTACCGTAACACTTTGGACATTTTATTAGTTCAGACATATGTCATTCCTTGTTAGATAGTTCTTGTGTTAAATAGTATATTCATTATATTTTTCGTATCTTAATTATAACTTTTTATTTATTTTCTAGTTTAACATTAATTCTGCATATTATGAACCAATAAATACTTTTATATTTGCTATCTTGAATGCACGATTAATCTCTTCATTTTTTATATATGTGTTATTTCATTGCGTCCTAATCCCCCTTTTTACATGTACTTTCTAACGGACAAAGATGACATCGGGGCTTTTTTTTACAATACACCTTTCCAAGTTTGACTATGATTGCATGAAATTCTTTATACACACCTATCTCTTTTGGTAATTCATCCATTAGGTACCTCTGCATCTGGTTATAATTACCAACGTTACCTCTTATTCTCATAAAAACGCGAAGTGTATAAGCATCTATTGGTAGAATCAATTTTTCCGCTGAGTAGAGGATGACGGAATCTGCGGTTTCCGGTCCAATCCCTTTTAAGGATAGTAATTCTTTCCTTATTTCTTTAAGCGATTTTTTAAAGAATAAGTGTAAATCACCCTCATACTTCTCAAGAATATACCTCGAAATGAGGACTAGCCTCTCAGTCTTCTGTTTATAGAAGCCTGATGAGTGGATTAAGTCTTCGATATAACTTTTTTCTTCTGTAGCTAATGAGATGATGCTTAACTTCTTTGCTTCCTTTAGACGTTCAATTGATTTTTCAACATTTATCCAGTTAGTCCTCTGAGTGAGTATGGCTCCAACTATCACTTCAAACTTGGTTTTTGCAGGCCACCACTTTTGTTTACCGAAATGTTTTAAGAGTTTCCGATAGATTTTGAGTGGACTGGTCTCCATCACTACCACCTTTTTGGAATAACATCAAAGGAGTTAAACTTTACACATAGGCTCCTTACCAAGATCGTTTAAATTAATCTTCTTTGATAATTAGAATGTAGACAGATCTTTAAGAAAAATTAATAAAAGAATGCTGTACATACCTTTTCGGAATAAAAATATAGGATAGAAAACTCAAGATTCTATCGAATTAATTTATTTACGAATCCCTGTGATTCAACAACATTATCAATTGGATGTTTTCTCATTGGCTCACTCAATAAAATTAGTGATAAAGAGAATTTTTTCCAATCGAAACATTATGGTCATAACTGCCACTACAAGTATCTGGACCTTCATCTTTTCGCTATATTACACCTTTTGGCCGTTATACTTAATGGAATTAGGAGCGACAACCGAGAACATTGGTCTCATTGCTATGATCCAAAGCACAGCTCAGTTGCTCTTTCAACTTCCAGGAGGGATATTGGCTGACAGAATTGGTAGAAGAAAAGTCATAGTGTATGGTAGCATGTTTCGATTAATCACACCCATAATCTTCCTATTTGCGACATCCTGGGAAATGATTTTACCAGGAGTAATCTTTCAAGCTGTAGCGTCCATATATATGCCTGCTTTTAACGCATTGATCGCTGAATCCCTTCCACATGAAGATAGAGGTTCAGCATTCGGCGCCTATAGAATGATAACAATGTTACCCTTAGTCGTCACTGGATTCTTCAGCGGAGTCTTTATGGATCATTTTGGTGTTTGGGACGGCACAAGAATGATCTTGATATGTAACGTCTTTGCTTCTATCTTTATAGTCATCGTAAGATACAAGTTCATTAAAGAGACATTTACATCAAAGCAGTTAAATACCGCAAAAAAGTCGAGTATTAAAGAATCAATCTCAGAGTTACGTAATCAACCGAAGACGGTATGGGCCCTGATTTCAGTTTCCTGTCTATCAAGCTTCGCTTTACGATTATCCTTCTCTTTTTTCGTCTTGTATGCTATTAACACTATAGGCTTAAGCAAAACTCAATGGGGACTGATCGGTTCAATTATTAGCGTCGTTTCAATGTCCCTTTCTCTTCCTGGTGGAATGATTACCGATAAGATCGGTAGAAAACCGAACATCCTTATTGCAAGAATTCTAACTCCAATCACAACACTTGGATTATCTTTCGCAAGAGGTTTCAATCAAACATTACTTGTACGCCTCGTCAGTAGTATAGGTGGGGGTCTTGGCGGAGGGATTTCTGGAGCGTCGGGTGGTCCCGCATGGCAGGCTCTATTGGCAGATATTATTCCGTCTCATAAGCGTGGACGCGTTTACGGATTAATCGGAACATTAACTGGATTGGTAGGTGCACCGGCGCCTTGGATCGGAGGTCTCATGTGGGATCAGATTAGTCCTGCTTTCACATTACAAATGTCTTGTTGGCTTGGAATCATCCCCGCTATCATTTTTCTACTCTTCGTTAAAGAACCAAAAAACAAAGAACAGTAATCCTTTGATTTTACCATAGATATATTGAAAATAATAATAGTGGAGACTTCTAGCGCATTAACTCTCTCACTTTTTTGAGATTCTCTAAGTTTTGCTTCTCTTCGTCTAGAGGTGTTTCAAGGATGAGCGGAATCTCCCTAAACCTGCTGTGTAGGATATTTCTAAATCCATCCATTCCAATTTTTCCCAATCCAATGTGCTCATGTCTATCTTTATGTCCATTTAACTCACCTTTAGATCCATTGAGATGTACGACTTTTAGCCGTTCCCATCCTAGAACTTCTTCAAATTTTTCAATTACCGTGTTAACCGCTTGCTCAGTTCTCAGATCATACCCCGCGGCGAAAGCATGACATGTATCGAAGCAGACTCCGATACGATCAGAGTAAATTATTCCATCGACTACCTTTTTAATGTCTTCGAATGATGATCCCATACTATTTCGTGTTCCAGCTGTGTTTTCCAAACATAATATAACCTCTCCCTTAATCTTTGAAAAGGAATCATTTATTGCGCCTATTATTCTTCTGCGTCCAAACGCTTTCCCCGCACCTAAGTGACTCCCGAGATGTGTTACTAGATATGGGATCCCCAATTTAATGCATCTTTCCAACTCAATCGTTAGGGATTCCATGGAGCGGCTATAAACACTATCTCTTGATGATGCTAGGTTCGGTAGATAAGGCATATGCGCAAAAAGGGGGTGTATCCCATATCTCTTAACTTTCTTTCTAAACTTCTCAACTTCCAAAGGATTTAAGGGTGTAACTCGCCAAACCCGGGGATTTCTCGTAAAGATCTGGAAGATGTTATAATCCTCTGCTACCGCCTTATCCACGGCTTTATCGATGGAGCCTGCGATGGATACGTGAAATCCAATTTTCATTCAAGTGACACCTATTTGGAGTTAATACGATTCAGAACTTACGTTTCAATA
>DAOVAG010000110.1 GCA_030671165.1 Candidatus Bathyarchaeota archaeon
TTTGGTAAATGAAGAAGCATTACCGCTCTCTACATTTCAAAGAGATAAACAGAAAAGATGTACTCCACGAACTACACACTCGTATAGCTTATGGGAGGTAATTTATTTATACCTATGTTAGATTGGAGTAATATCTAAGAAGCAATAAATTCTATTATCTTCTCATAATTGAATAATAACGAAATTTCACTTATATTTCCTTAAAAACTCTCGAATTCTTCTTGGGATTCAAGTAGTTGTCTTAATACAAGGCTCATCATCATGAAACTTGTCTCTCCAAACTTTGAACAACGATATCTACCACGACCAATCTTCACTATTAATCCTCCATCCCGTAATTTTCTAGTATTTTCCCAGACTAGTTTAGGATTTAACTCAAGCTTTCGCATAAAATCTGTGAAGGTGATTACCCGATTTTTTCTTTCTAAAAGTTGTTTCATCATCATCAAACGAGTTTTATTTGATAAAGCATTGAATATTTTTGAATATCTTAGAAAATTCGTCTCCATCATTTCTAATGCATTTTTCAACTTTTCTCTTTCCCAATCTGAATGGGAAAGTGGCATCTCAAATATTACATCGTCATCTCGAAGTATCTGTAACTTAAACTTCACTCAATCCACCTTATATTACCAGAAGGTAATTAGAGAAATGTAGAATATAAGTATTTTATAACTCAATTATATCATATTCCTAATATTTATAAACGTAGAGAATACTAGAAAATTATTTTTCAAATTTACTACTTAACAATCGCTATTGTTATTGACAATACTCAATAATGTTTATTATCATATTTTTTCATCAATTATTGGATAAGTTTTGTCTTGGTGGATGATTTGGAGTATAATGGAAATATTTATTCAGAAAGATGTTGCGGTAAATAATAATCTAACCTTGAATTAATACTAGAACTTAATTCAACCAAGATTGAGTATGTAAACAGTTTTGAATTGGTGAATTATCTTATCTTGAACCTTATCAACTCAAATAGAGATTCAAAAAAACGCATATTATCTTTCTCTTTATTTAATGTAAAAGGGCATCATGTTTTTTTTGGATTAACGAAACATATTAAACCCATTTCTGTATTGTGATACTAGCGTGTATTCATTTGACTATTGTTATTGACGATGCTGGTAGTGGAGATCTATTATTTGGCGTTGTAATTGGTGCATATAATCTTGACAATGATGAATTCAGATATGATGTAATAGATGTTAAATACTTTCAATTGAAGCTATTTCAAAGTAAAGAGTATCTGAACGAGGCGACGAAGATCGTTTTCTCTTTGCTTAATAAAATGAACATACTGAGTACTGAAGACATCTTCCTTTGTCAAGGATATCTCTTTGAGAAAGCAGTTGATGAACTGAGAAAAAAATATGTCCATAGTCACATCAAAACTATAAAAGTGATAGGTAAACCACAAGAGTATGTGGAACTTGCTTATTTGGATGAAATTAGGAATTTAGGTTATAATCCACTTGAGGAAAGACAGGATAAAAGGGCGAAAAGTTTTTTCCATATGATGCGTTGGTTGAGGAAAAATCCTGAAATGATAAAATATGCTAAGACTGGTTGGCCTCGTCTTTCTAAATATTCTCTATTTAGATCTATCATTCAGAAAGAAAGAAGAACAAGACAGAAAAGTTGAGAATGCTCTTATATACAAAATTAATGCATTTTTCAGGTATATTTTCCTATTCTAACAATTATTCTGATAATCTATTTCTTATCTATTCCGTAGTTGACTTCCAACCAAAGATCTTTAGAAGATCACCGACGGTCATGGATGGTCTGATATTTTTTTTAGCATCCAAAAAAGTTTGAGTAGATACTTCTTTGTAATCTTTAGGTACGCTAATGTAGACTTTTAGTTTCCTGAATGCGTTCTTCCCTCGAGGTTTTTTCCATGGTAACATGCCTCTTATCACTCTTCTTACATACGTATCGGGTCTCCTTGCATGGTGAGGTGCGAACTTCTGAGATTGGAATGTTTTTGTTCCAAGCCTAGTTTTAAATTTTTCTACAATATTTTTCTTACTACCTGTTATGATTGCTTTCTCTGCATTAATTATAACTACATTTTCTCCAATGAGAATGCGTTTTGCTACATGACTTGCGAGCCTACCTAAGACAAGTCCTGACGCATCTACTATTGTCATCAATGTTTTCTTTTCCTCCTTTAGTTTTCCGCTCTTCCTCAAGTAATTCACCATCTCATTTCATAAATCCATCTTTTAAATTGGAATGTGGCATGTACTCATCTCGATTTCTAGAACCTCAATTCCTCTCGACCGTACGACCGCTTCCAATTCTTCTATACTTCCACGATTATTATTCGAAAATTAAGATATAATGCAGAAGTTAGACCTCTCACCACACTTTTAAATATTTTTCTTACGATTCATGTTAAATTATTCCTATTCCTTAGAGACGCTAGTACTTTTTCTTAATTCAAATATAACCCCGGCAACTTTATTCGTATCCATATAGGCCCAGCCACCTGGACCGCCTGGGTTGGACCGTTGGATAACCTTAAATCCGTGTTTTTTCCATTTTGTGACTTCTCCTTCAAAATCATCTACTCCAAAACCTAGATGATGTAATCCTTCTCCACAAGTTCTTACAAACTCTGAGTAAATGGTTTCTTCTTCTGGAACTTCAATTAATTCAAACTGTACACCAAAGTTCTTATTATCCGTTACAGCAATTCTTGCATGTATTATCTTTGGTTTTCCACGAAGAATAATCTTCCAGTTACGTGGATTGATGATTCTAAAAGGACCTATACCAAAATTAGTTGAGTAAAAATCTATCGCTTTTTCCAGATCTTTTACTACTACTCCAATTTGGTTGAATTTTATTCCACCCGGTACCATTATTTTTAGCATTTCAGTCACGTCCTTTTTTACTTGAAGTATCAACCATATTAAACTTTTTCATTCTCAAGGAATATGATAAAAAACTAAACACGTTGTTGAAATGCTGTATTTGACCATTTTTCTTCTCTTTGGTACTTTAGAAATAATTCAATTTCATGTTATTTTCTTCTTACTTATGAAGTCACTAGAATGCAAGCGTTCTATCTTCACCTTAGTAGCGCTAATACGTTAGAACTAACGCGGAATTGGCTTAATATTCTTGTTTTATTCAGTCAGAAAAAGTATGGAATAATCATGGAAAAATTTTTCTCTTCATTGATAAAGTATATTTCATGGTCTAATTATATTTCTAGGCTTTCGTTTTTATGTGGAATCTGAACTTCTGTATATCTGCTTATTTTGTTAGATAAAGCTTGAGCTTGTTCTAAACTACCATGGACAAGAAATGTTTGTTTTGGTTTCAATGTTTTAACGAATTTTGTGAGTTCTTTTTGATCTGCATGACCTGAGAGTGCAATTTGTTCTATTTTTGCATTAACGTTGATGGATTCACCGTTGTTGATGATTTTTCCTTCTTTAGCCATTACAAGTGGGCTTTTAGGTGGTAGGAAGCCTGTTATTATTATTATTGTATTATTTTCGTTACTCACCCATTGATTAAGAAGCGCGCGACTTGCTCCTGCGTGCCCAAATCCTGAAGTACATATTACTAAAGCAGGTTCTTTAATCTGTTCTGTTCTCTTTAATCGCTTAACTCTTGTGAATTTAAAGGGATTTATTTCATCACTTACTTTTTTATTGAGAAGATTTTTGTTATTGTTATAGTAGTTGTTTATTCTATGGGCTAAACCTGAAATGTAATAAGTGTTATAGCGTGGTAAACTCTTATCCTTTATAGCTAAATCTATTTTTCTTGTTATCTCTTGTAATCTATGAAATGCAAATGCTGGAATGAGAATGTTTCCTCTTTTCTCCATTGCTTCGAGAATTTTACGTGACAATGTTTCTTCTAAATCTTGCCTTTTAGGTCGGATTGTTCCCCCATAAGTTGATTCCATGATCAGAGCGTCAGGTTCTTTAGGAAGGGTTTCCGGATCGACACCATCGAGAATTTCGGTATTATGTGTACAAAAATCACCTGTATAAAGAAC
>DAOVAG010000075.1 GCA_030671165.1 Candidatus Bathyarchaeota archaeon
TGTGAGGAATGATTGTGAAGAAAGAATATATAATTACGGAGATAAGTGCTTCGACAGATGGTTCACCATACGTGTTTGTGTCTTTGAAGGGTCCGAAGGAAGTAGGAGGTCCTCAAAGAGCTCCAATATCCTCCGCGACATCATTCCAATCTATGGATGAAATGGTCAAGAATCTTAGTCACATCTTCTCGAAGCAGATGATGGGGGGTTTTGCAACAGTGATAAAACTTGGTTTAGACGAATACGAAAAGTTAGATGTTAAAGTTGGTGACAAAATTTCTCTTGAGATTAATAAGATGCAAATTGGATACCCTTGAAAACATATACGTTTAATGAGGATACATCTGAAAATAATATGTAAATTCTTGATAAAAAGTTAAGTATGTATCTTTCCACAATATTTTGATGAGTATTCTGATCATTTAGATGAATAATTCTAAGTATTAATATGCCGCTGCTTAATGCGTAATATCTTTGCTAATAATAATGCTTCTTCATTGAACAGAGTTTCAATAGTTCACTGTTTACAATCTTGCAGTCTTGGTCAATCGATACAAGCTCTAACGAATTCACTTAACTTATTAAGTGAAGATAATAGTTTTGAATCGTTTAAACATCATCGTCTAACTTTTTTTCATTTAAATTAATTAAACCACGGTTCTGTAGACGTTGAAGCTCCCATATTTTAAAGTTCAAGGGTGGATGGACAATCTCATCTTCAGGTTTTAATTGTAATCGCGCTACATTTGTGGGACAACCAGTAACGCATAATCCGCATCCAATACATCGTTGACGATCCACAACAGCTACTCTCTCTTTTAATGAAATAGCTTTTACTTGACATCTGTCTTGACATATTCCACACCCTACACATGTATCTGCATCAATCACAGAGTAATAATTACTATGAGCTATAGAATTCTCGATACCAAAATCAGTGATTCCACGCATGATCCCACAGCAACACCCGCAACAGTTACATACATAGTATAAACCTTCCATCACGTTGTTTACTGTATGAACAAGACCAATTTCTTCTGCTTTAACAAGAAGCGCTAATGCATCTTCCTTGGTAATGTCTCCAGGACGAGAATTATGTTCATGTGAAGAGAAGTATATGCAAATGTCTAAAGGAAAGTCACATTTACGACCGATATAATCTTGCTGCACTCGACAGATACATTTACGTACTCCAAAGGTTTTACTAGCTTCCAGAATAGCCTTAATATCATCATATGGTAAAATCCACTCGGATTTCACTGCTCCACGTGCAGGGATAACGCGATGGATGGCCGGTTGAGGTTTCATTATCCCCTCTATCCCAGCTTCATGGAAGTACTCTTCAACTAAGTGAGCGAACTGGTGATCCATATTTTCCACTTGTGCTTCATAAATACCTACGATCCAAGGAGTTAAACGAAAACAAGGTTTACCATCTTGAACCTTGAACAATACGAGGCCTCGTTGCGTCATCTTCATAAGGCTCGATTTAACTCGCTCTGGAGATAATCCGACTTTATCAGCGATCACATCATATGGTTCTCTTTTTAAACCTAATTGATGAGCGATCAGAGCCTCTTCATGTGAAAAAATCTTCTTAAGAATCTCAATCTCAACACCGGACAGTGTACGAGGAAAACCATTAGGAAGTCTATCTAAAGCCTCAGCAAGGTAATCATATACACCTTTAGACATCTTTCCACCCACTTTTCTATTATGATTAAACAGGATACATTTCAAATATGAACATGTCGCCTATTATCATGTCTTTGATTCTTTTGTTTTCAAACCGACTTTTTACACTCTTTTGTCTGTCACCGATTCACACGTCTTTATCCTTGTTAATGATTTTTTCTCGAGGGTCATCCTAGGTGATGTTGACTGTTATCCAGAGTTGGAGTTATTCCTTCAGGTTTATGTGTATTTTACTATCTTTTTTCTATTATTTTACTTGAATAATATGTAGTAATTTTTTGATTGGATTTAACCAGATATAGTTAACTGGATGTGGATTAAAAGAATCTTCATTTTTTTAGCATACTTCAATAAGCCTATGTTGTTTAGTAGAGCAATAATATTTCAAATGTTTCATCTTAATCAAGATTGTAATATGACCTAGCACATAGAATCGATAATATAGAAAAGAATGAATATTGGATTGTAAAAGTCTTCCACTTTGAATAAAAAAATAAATAGAGGGATTATTCAATTTTACAATTCTGTTGTTTTGAGAATTAAATCTTCGAATTTAATGGATTTTAACTCTTTTTATATTCAGGATTTATTGATGAAATACCAGCGAGTCCTTGTATCCCTGATGATCTTAATGTTTCGAGAGGTAAGGCTAAAACTATCGAGTTACTTTGATCCTTGCTTACATCGTTAATTGTAGAAAGTATTCTCAATTGCATTGCATTTGGATCTTTCATATTCGCTGCAGCTTCTGACAACATTGTGGATGCTTCTAATTCAGCTTTCGCTTTTATCAAGACTGCTCTTGATTCTCTTTCTGCTTCAGCTTGAACTGCAAACGCTCTTTTCATATCCCCTGGTAAACTTATATCTTGTAGTTCTGCTCTTGAAATATCGATACCCCATTCTTTGGTTAATTCATCTATGACATTCTTCAATGATATAGCGATCTCTTCTCTGCTTGCTAGTAAATCGTCAAGACTATAACGACCGATCACGTTTCTAATAGACGTCTGAGCATATTTTGATACAGCATTGTAATAGTTTTTAATTTTTAAAATTAGTTTTTCAGCATCTTCAATTTTCATAAATACTACAGCATCTATACCAACAGATATATTGTCTTTAGTAATAGCTAATTGCCCTTTCAAATCTACAGTCTGCATTCGTAAATCAACTCTTTGAATAGAATCTATAAAGGGAATTTTAAAGTGAAGACCCGTCTCAACAATCTTTACTATCTTCCCAAATCGGATAACAGCAATTTTCTCCCATTGCTTAACTACATAAAGTGAACTTAAGAGAACCAACAAAGCTATTGTAGCACCAATGCCTGCTATAACCCAAGTGACTAAACTCAATTATCTCCATCTTTTATTATAACAATATTGAATAATAATTATTGTTCCATTTAATTGATAAAATATATAATATAATCTGAACAATATGAGAAATATTCTCAAAAAAAGTTATACTTATTTGAAAAATACAAACAGTACATTACTAGCCTTTAAAGAAATCTGCAAGATTATCGTTTTCGTTAAAATCAACGAATTATCATCAGATGTAGTAAAAAAAAATAGAAAGTAATGTCACGATGGAAACAAATTCGAGTTATGTCTGTTTCAACGCAACCATTTACCATAGACAGGATATTGGGAACAGATAATTTCTAGGAACGCAGGATTTCCAGAGTTGTTTACATTTATAGCCCGTTTAATTGCAGGTATTACCTCATCGGGGTCTTCAACTCGTTCACTATATTCACCTAACGCTTCAACCATTTTACTTGTACTTAACACAGAATGTGGTGTTACAGCACTTGTCTCTGGATGATGTCCAGCACCCCAAAAACCAGGACCATAACCTCCAAAACCTGAATTATTAATGTGGATCGTAGTAATTGCAATCTTCTCTCTAACTAATGCTTCAAAATTACCAATCTGATACATGATAGCAGCGTCACCAGTTACATGAAAAACTTGACGTTGCGGATACGCAAGTTTTGCACCCGCAGCAGCACAAAAACCAAATCCTAAACTACTACAATTACCCCAGCCAATGAATCCGCGAGGAATAACAGCTTCATAAATTGTACTCATCTGATCTCTTATATTTCCAGCATCATGGCTAACAATAGAGTTGTTCATGTCAATAGCGCGCATTAGATCCCAATGAACTCGATATGGATTGATCGGCTTCTCATTAGATAGGAGTGCAGGTTTATATTTTAAGAATTGATCATTCTTGAGTTTTTTAATGTTCTCAATAAGTTTTATTGGTTTCTGTCGCCCTTCTGATCCAACTTGATTTTTAATTTCAGCGATCATCTGTTCTAAAACGAGTTTTGCATCACCAATAATTGCATGATCAATTTTGTAGCGAGTGTTAATATCTCTTTCATCGATGTCTGCCTGAATAATGATTTTACCTGAACCGTTAAAGTAATGTTTATAATCTCCAGGGGCAAGACTTTCACCAATACCAAACACTAAATCAGCATTACCTAAGTAATGAGACACAGGAATACCCCTTACGCCAATAGATAATGGATGATTCTCTGGGAATGCACTTTTCGCTAACAGAGAAGTAAGTATGGGAACTTGAATAAGCTCAGCAAATTCTTTAAGTTCATTACATGCGTCACCATAGAAAACCCCTTGACCCACATAAATGACTGGATTTTTCGCGTTTAATAAAGCTCTCACTGCAACCTTCACATCTCGGGGATCTCCAGGATACTTCCACCCTTTAACAGGTTCATAAGGTAATTTAACATCATCATACTCTCCCCAATTTGGTGATGATCGACCACTTGCACAATGTAAAACGACAGGACCGCGCCTTCCTGTCTTCAGGTAAGTGAACGCCCGCCTCATGAACTCAGGTATCCTACTGCTTTCAGGTATATATCCGGTCCATTTTGTTATCCCTTCATATTGTCGCGTTATGTCGAATCGGTTTCGTCCAAGTTGACTCAACGGTGGTCCCGATAATATGCCTAAAATAGGTGAACTGTCTTCAAAGGCCTGAGCTACTGCTCCTTGAGCGATCTCAGCACCAACTGGGTAAGCACCACCTTGGATATTGAATACTCCGATTTTTTTTCCATTTGAAGCTCTTGAGTAACCATCCGCAAGACCAACAGCAAATCTCTCATTCCGCATCATAATAATACGAAGTTTTTCTTTGCTCGCCGAGGGGGTTATATTACCTACAGGCATTACACAGAGGAACTCAGTCCCTTCCTGTTTTAGAATTCGAACTATTCCAGTTTCTGGTTTCAAGATAAGTCACCAAAATTTAATATAAAGAAGATACTTATTTGATCTTGTTAAAAAATATTTCTCAGAGTCATACTTATTCAAGCAAGCAACTCAACTTTAAAAAAATAAACGAAGAAGTATGGCTATATTTAGCCATAAATTCAAGGTACTAATCCATTTATCATT
>DAOVAG010000108.1 GCA_030671165.1 Candidatus Bathyarchaeota archaeon
GGAGTTTCCATTCGAACCCCGGATCTCTGGATCTCTCAAGTGGAAGAGCATTATTCTCTATGAGTCCAGCGCTCTAACCAGGCTGAGCTACCTCGGCACTATTAATGAGATTCCACATCATAGATTTAATCTTTCCCAAACATCTATTCAAAACGTAAAAGAAAAGCGAAGTTTATACATCATCATAAGAATAGTTTCATCATCAGTATTTCATGTGTATATGTATGAACGCAATTTTAAAGATAAATGTAACAATTGTAAGTTCCCTACATCTTCTTGAGCTTAGTTTCACTTTGAATCAATGGAATTTATTTACTGTTTATCTTGCAGTACGTTTTCGTCTAACGCCAACCACTCTACCCTTTCTACCAGTGGTCCTTGTTTTTTGACCTCTAACTTTGAGTCCAAGTGAATGGCGTACACCTTTCCAAGATCGAGATTCAATCATAGTTTTAATACCAGTCCTTATATTCAATGTGAGGTCTGGACCAGTTAAGTGGATATCTTTTCCCGTCTCTAAATCTTTCCTTTGGTTTAGAAGCCAGACTGGTACACCGAACCTTGAGGGGTCTTTGATAACCTCCTCTAATTTCTTAACTTCAGCATCAGTTAGGTTCCCAACACTCATTCCAATGTCAAATCCAGCAACTTTCACAATAGCATCTGCTAAATGTTTGTTGATACCTTTGATCTTTAGAAGGCCAATTGGCAACTTTTTAAGTCCATCTATATCGGTTCCTATCATTCTTACAATATATCTAAAATCTGATGCTTTTGTTGTCACTTTTCAGCTTCCTCCCAACTATGCTTACACTTGGTGCATATACCTTTCTTATAGATAGCCTTTTTCTTAGTAATATTTGTTGTGAAAGAACTACCTGTTCTTGAACGGCGTTCTCGGGTTTCCGTTACATCCTCAAACTTTTTATCAATGAATTTTGCTCTCGGATATCCACATTTTGGACATTTCAAAACCTTATTACCCTCCTAAAATATTGGTGTTTTTAAATTGATTATCTTCCATCTTCTTCTATTTCCAACAATTCATATATCTTTGATAAAAAAAAAAAAAGTTATCTTCATATTTTTTTATTACGCTGAGATACATTTCGAGTCTTAAATATATGCCTATCGATCATTTTTTTGATCTTTCTTTCAATAAATATATTGTGATTTAAATATATTATGTGTATTCGTGTTTATGTTTAGTAATTTTTAATAGAATATTATGAAAAATAAATATCTAAAACATAAGAATTAAGTTAGGCACCGTACAATTTTATTTAAGATTTCTAGCGCATTATAGAAAAGTTAGAAGTAATTTGAATGAGATTATTATATAAATATTCTATTAGTAAAAATAGTAGTCCATATATTTGTTGATTATTATAAATGGCTTTGTTTAAAGATACTTAAACAGGAGGAAGAAGTAGTGAATCTTTGGTTAGAAATTATAATAATAGTTCTGATAGGTACCATTGGAAATTTACTTTTCAAGATTGGAACTGATGGTTTTGGAGAATTATCTTTTCAATCTTTTTTAACAAAAGAGTTTTTTGAAAAAGCTTTTACATCGAAATTTGGATGGATAATATTTGTAAGTCTTGTTGTTAATTTTTTATCAAGAGTTCTAATTATGAGTCCTTTAAGTAAAGGAAAATATGGTATTACTTGGAGTTTACTTACACCATTAGGAATACTATTTTCGATTGTGACTGGATACTTTCTATTTCATGAAACGTATACTATTAGGGAGATTCTTGGGGTCGCTATGGCTATCCTATCTGTATTTCTTATGGGAGGGGTTTCATTTTAAGAATAGTAAATATCTCAATGCTTCGTTTAGAGAGTGTTAATAATTCTTCTTTCGCTCTTCTTATTTTTCTGCTAAATTTTTCATTAAAATAAAACCATTTTATTCCAAGGGAATATTAGGGTGTATTAGGAAGTTATTTTAGGAGAAATCTAAAAAATATCATTTTCCGTCTTCTACAATCATAAAACAGTCTTATCAACCGACCTTTCAATATTTTTATTGTTTAACTCGACGTATTTAAAAGTCTAAAATATAAAAAAAACTCAAACGTAAACTCCCTTTTTTCACTAAGTATTTATAAGAAATATCTGTTCTATACTTTACATTTTTCCGAAGAATTAGATAATTATTTCACGTTATCCTAAAATGATGTTTGAATCGTCTTTTCCAGTTTACCCTAAGTTTACTCACTTTCTCATCAGCTGCATCATATTTTTCTTTAATGAGTTCAATGAGCTTCTCAGGATTTCTGTTGAAGTCATCTAGAAACTGCTTCATGTTTTGATGGAGTTCCAGATTACTTTGGTCAAGCTTTTCCTTGAATTCCAATATAGGAGCGTGTACATGCTTTGTGATTGCTGGGGAAGGTTGAAGCCAACCGTCCTTTGTTAAATTAAACATGAAGCCAGTGAAGTCGTATACTACTGCGCAATTGATATTTTTCATTCCGTGCTCTAAGTAAGCGAAAAAGCGGTGATGTCCATCTACAACCGAATATAAGTCCTTGTGGGGATGCTTAACCACTACGATTGGTCGTAGCTGCTCACCAATTACAAGCATTTCCTTGTATCGCTTCACTCCATCAGGGTCAACTTTGGTGTCAGCTACAATCTTATCCATAGGTAGAGACGTACTATATTTCTCAGGGTGTAGAAAGACATCGAGATTTACACTCATTAGGCTCATCTTGAGTTGTCCACTTATTTTATTATTAGACTCAAATGTAGCTTAATTGAACTAATAAGTAATATCTTTGTTTGTAATGATTACTCTTGGACTCTATTACTGGATAATTATTGTTTAATGCTTATGAATCATTTATACAAAATACTTCAAAAATAATCTATTCTGACTTTATGAAACTGATTTTCGTTATGAGATATGCACTGAACTTGTAAAGACTATGGAAAAGAAGGGAATAAATGAATATCAAGATTTTAAGAATATAGATATGATAGATCTCAAGTTGATATTACTTCGGAATATATTGGAAAAATAACAATTGAAAAAATATTTCATTTGGAGATCAATATACGAGACATAGGATAGATGAAACAAGACAGCAATTACTGAAATATTTAATAAAATTAAGTACAAAGAACACGTTTTTTATATTTAGATAACAAAATGTAAATTCAGTCCAATCGAAAACTCTTGGTTTCCTCAACCTAAAACTCAAGGAGGAAACACTTGAATAAATAATAAAAAGTCTATTAAAAAAAGGGTTATACATCTTATTTATAATTAGAAATCTTATTAATAATAATAGAAAAATAAAAGAAAGTAGACAAGAGTATATTGCAGATAATCAAGGAAATGGGCTCCCAACTTAACCTATGAAATGGATGTGAAAATACTTGGTTAGAAAAGAAAGATGTCCTAGTTGTGGTAGTAAAAAGATCATAATCAACCAGGATGAAAAAAAGGAATGTAAAGTGTGTAAACATATATGGCAATATAGGACAAAGAAGAAAACAATAAAGAAGGGTAGAGTTAGATTTCGATAAGGATAAAATATTGAATTTATTTACTAAGTTAAATAATCAATAAGAAAAAAGGAACTGTGTTATAAGAAACAGATGAAAAGGTCCACTCTACCGATTGAGATGCAGTTAAATCTTTTACTTTTTGGATAAAATAGTCTTTGAAATAGAGTAATTGTCCATTCTTGAGTTTAGACTATCAGAAATTGAATGCAGAAGTTTATTTTCTGGTTCAAGTATGTTTGTTGTTTATGTGAAGATACACAAACAAATAGGAGAATGAAAAATGCAAATTATTTACATCAAATGTGGTAAGAGAGGAACATTAAATATCAAGAGAACTGTATCCAAAGGGCATACATGCGAATATTACTATACACAACACTTTGATTCAGAAACAAGAAAGAGAACATGTTGTTATTTAGGAAAATAAGAATCATTACCAGAACAGTATAAGATCATTATACAAAAAAAACTTATATACAAATTATACACAATGAGAAAAGATGCCTAATTTAGACTCTGATGACTTAGAAACGC
>DAOVAG010000208.1 GCA_030671165.1 Candidatus Bathyarchaeota archaeon
ATCTATGCGTTCAGGAATTATGTCCCCTGCAATTGAAGGGATCTGTGCTTGGTTTATCCCATAGAAGTGTAGACGATTATCTACAAACTTACCAAATTCAGAGTCATAAATAGGAGATGCTGCGGATATAGCCGGTAGATATGGTAAAACGTTTATCAGATGGTTATAAAGTTTGACAGCTTCATTTTCATTGAAATAGGAGATGTTGAGTTGAAAACTTTGGATGTTCAGCCATCCATGCTGTCTTAGATTAAAAATTTGATTCAGTGCGGTATAGATGTGCTGGTCCCGATGATCCCAAACTTTAGCTTCATTTAAATTCAGAGTAGGATGCATTCCCGTGCCGAGTAAATTTGCTCCAAAACTATCTAATATGCCCGAAATTTGAAGTATTGCTTTATAAAGTGTCTCCTCAAAGCATAAAGGTGATTGAAAAGGGGTACTTCCTTTGAATTCGGCTACGTGTTTTTGAAGCTCTTTTTCAAAGACGAACCCAGAAAAATTGATGCTATTCTTTATTCGTCCACACATCTTTTTAATAATCAAGTCTACCATTGGTAATGGTTTAAGATAATCATCTACAATAGAGAATTCGTGTTCAGGTCCGAGCATCTCTAAGGTCTTATACTTCTTTGAACGATAAGATCTATAATCCACTTAAGTAGAGATCCCCAAATAATTTTTTTATTATTAGAATTCAATTCTACACGATAACAGGATAGTAGACTCCAAACCATATAGAGGTTTACTTGAAACTACATTGATGTTCAATAAAACTCATTTCTAAAAGACGTAAGCTAAACATATAATGTCTTAACTGGAAAGGGTTTCACTATTAACATTGAGTGCCTTAGCTAATCTTTTTAGATCTTCATCATTCATCCATTCTGTTCTGAGATAGTTTAGGATTCTTTCGTTGGTTAATCCTAGATTCCGCGCTTCCTTAACGGCGTGAGAAAAAGCCTCAATTTCAGTAGGTCTGTCGACGTAGTTATAATGTCTATCAAAGAGTTCTTTTCCATCCATAAATTGCTTAACGTGGACTAGTTCGTGAATGATGTCTAAGTATATATCGATAAGATTGCCATTATTCAAGTAAAATGCGCTTATCATAATGTGTCCGTCAAGATTACTAACCCCCATGTAACCCCGCCGTCCAAAGAACTCAATTTTAAGATTATTAAGTACTTCGCCTGTCTTTTTTCCAAATAGTTGCTGGACAGCTTTAACTTTCTCGAATCCAGTGAAGTAATCAGTAAATGGATATGCAGATACTTTTACATCGCGTATTATCTTGACATTCAACAATGAGTTCATGATAATCAACTTGCATAGAGTTAAGGTATTGAAAAAATAAGATTCGTAAAGATTCTAATATCAAATAATAAATTTTTTGGTATCTAACCTTCGGGGAGAAAAACTAGAGCAGATATTACACATCCGTAATTATCCATTGGAACCTCAAGAGTCTCATATGTATAATTTATCTTACCTATCTCAATCTCTCTAATCTTCGCCATCTCCCTGATTTTCCATTCAGCTATCTCCAACAAGGCTGTTTCCTTCATATAACCATGGGTCTCTGCAACTATACCCCACCCATTATCTTTCTCTACACTCCAAGAAATAGCAGAGCCAATGTTCTCTCCTTCAATGCCATCCATCCGCGCAATCACCGCATAGGTTATAGCCCCGATGGGGATACGCCTAATCTCTTTTTTGACACAACCTTCAGGAATTATTGATGAGACCATGACAAGATTACATTGGGCAATTTCAGCATTTTTTAGGGCTTGGTCAAAGGCATTCAACTGTGATATATGGCTGTAAGCTTTGCCACTTGTGACGAAAAATCCACGGGGTATCATCTTAAATCAACTTTCGTTATTTACAAGATAACCAATATATTAACCTTTTCAAAAAGTCTGCAACAATGTCATATGTAGAAAAGATGGTAGTTAAGGTGTTATTATTGTGAATTATCATAATCCGAGCATCGAAAGTTCTCTTTTTTCTAACTTATTGGGTGGATTTAACAGTCAATGTCTGAACGATTAATTTGAATTTTGGTGTGGCAAACCACTTCTCTTTAAAACTTCTAAGTCCGGCACTTCCACAAGCTGGTCCAACATCAACCCACACATAACCGTTATCTCGTGCAAATTTCAAATTATTGTACATAAGGAAGTCGGATGTAAGTGAAGACTCTAAATATATTCCTAAAGGTACCACCATTATTCTATTATCTTCCAAGAAGTCAACGATGTCAAAGCCGACTAATCTATCGCCTCTATAAACTTCCATTATCATTCCATGATCGTGTTCCCGAAAGAATCGGTCTAAAGAGAGCAGTTCCTCATAATCCCATACATCAAACTTGTGTTGTGTCAAATGTCTTGACAGTATGTAAATGTGGTTTGAAGTAAACTCTTTTGTCAGTCTTGTATGATAATCCATCTTTTCTGCCTGTCTTAGACGGTAACGTATGTTTTTATACGGGCTACCTTTCAAATTAAAGTCAAAACGATCTACACTGATGTGGAAATCCCAATCAATATATTTTATTCTCAGATCAGGAAATTCTTGAAGTGGAGTGGGGGATACGATATTTAGGGTATTAATTGGGAGTTTAAGTAACTCCTTTACACATTCCACTTTTTCTACGTTCT
>DAOVAG010000006.1 GCA_030671165.1 Candidatus Bathyarchaeota archaeon
TGATTTGCAATTTCAGGCTTTAATGCTCCTGTATTCTTAATGAGTTTCTCTTCTTCCTCCGTTAGGTTTGCGAAGTCTTTTACAATTTTCAATCGCTCTTCTAAAGAGAGTTTGTAGAATCCCGAAATTTGAGAGGATTTCACCAAATTATTCATCACATCAGACTGTGATTATATAAACTTCTTAAATTTATACACTTGTAATTGAGTAATAAGATACCTAACCCAAAAGTGTCCATTTTTTTAGGTGACCAAATACATAATTATATCTTCATTTTTTATTTATGTACTACTGTTTATTTTTAGGATATCATTAAATTACTCCATCTTTAGATTAATGATCTTAGGTGGCTGTCTTGAAATATTCCATTATTGCTGATGCTTATGAGAGTATTGAGTCAACTAGTAAGCGTCTTGAAATGACGAATCATCTAGTTAAACTGATTAAACAAACACCTAAATCTCTCTTGAGTAAAGTGGCATATCTAACTCAAGGAAAACTTCATCCTGACTTTGACGGTATTGAGATTAGTATGGCAGAACGAATGATTATAATGTGTCTTGTTAAGATTTCGGGGAAAAAGAAAGAGGAACTGACCAAGACTTTTAAGAACATTGGAGATTTAGGTTCAACAGCTGACAAAATTTTGTCTGAGCAAGATACCCTGAAACTTATTACCAGATCACCATTAACTGTGGAGAAAGTTTACAATACCTTAGATAAGATTGCTCACACTTCAGGAAAAGGAACCGTTAGGATCAAGATTGGCTTATTAGTGAATCTCCTACTAGATGCAACTTCAAAGGAAGCGAGATACTTAGTCAGGACTGTTGTGGGTAAATTACGACTCGGTATTGGAGATATGACTTTTCTTGATGCATTGGCTATCGCCTATGGTGAAGGTAAACATTCTCGTGTAGATGTGGAGAGAGCTTACAACATGTCATCTGATTTAGGTCTTGTCTCTGAAACTCTAGCTAATGAAGGTTTGGAGGGAATAAGAAACTTCAGGATAAGAATTGGTAGACCAATCAGGCCCATGTTGTGTGAACGATTGACGACTGCAGATGAGATCTTGACGAAGATTGGTGGGACGGGTTCGGCTGAGTTTAAATATGATGGACTTAGAATTCAAGCTCACATAGCTTCTGGTGAGATTTCCCTCTTTTCTAGGCGATTAGAAAACATTACCTCCCAGTTCCCCGATGTAATAAAGGCTTTGACTTCAAGTGTTAACGCTGAAGAGATAATTGTTGAGGGAGAATGTGTAGCTATCGATCCGGATACTGATGAAATGTTACCTTTTCAGGTGGTTACACAGAGACGCGGAAGAAAGTATGATATTAAACGGATGACTGATAAAATTCCTGTAGTTCTAATACTCTTCGATGCACTATATGTTAATGGAAAAAGTTTAATTGATTTTCCTTATTTAGAGCGGCGTCGGATTCTTAAGAAAATGGTGAGAGAAACCAATGGTATTCGGCTGACTCATCCTCTTATAATAGATAATCCCGTTGAGTTGGATAATTTGATAGATACTGCTGCAGAGACTGGTTACGAAGGATTAGTAATTAAAGCGATTGGATCCAATTCTGTTTATCAAGCTGGAGCACGAGGCTTTCTATGGATTAAATACAAGAGAGAGTATATGAGTGAAATGGTAGATACCGTCGACCTAGTTGTTGTGGGTGCTTTTGCCGGTATGGGTAGAAGAGCGGGAACATATGGAGCGCTCCTTATGGCATCATATGATGAGGAATTGGACGCCTTTAAAACTGTATGTAAACTTGGGACTGGATTTGATGATGCAACTTTGGCTAAACTTCCAAAGATCTTTGAAGCAGATCGGATAGATCACGCGCATCCTCGGGTTGAATCGAAGATTGAAGCCGATTTTTGGTTTGTACCAAGAAAAGTTTTGGAACTCTTCGGATCTGAATTAACTCTTAGTCCATCACATACTTGTGGGTTGGATCTAATTAAGAACGGCGTTGGACTAGCGATTAGATTTCCGAGATTCGCTGGGAAATGGCGAGATGATAAGGCATCTGAAGATGCTACTACCGTTAAGGAGATAGTCAGTATGTATCGATCTCAACTTAAACATGTATAACCTTACCAAACTTTCTTTTTTTAACTGAAAATCACTTTTCCCCTTCTCTGTTAAAAAGAATTACATCTTAAACTTCTTTGTAACCATAAGATAATAAAAATCATAAACTCCATGAAGATGTCCTTTTATCATCGAACGTGATTTCTCATTAAAATGAGATCGACTCTTCCTCTCTATTTGATGTTTCTATTCTTATGGTTCTCTTCTCGCATAGATTATGTAGAGAAAGGCAAAAAATAGTGCTACAGAAGCTAATATTGGTAGGATATAATAATGGAGTAAATCGAAGTTCACACTAGCCAAAGTTTGCACCTGATATCATAAAGTAATAACCTATTGGTAAAAAAACTTAACGTTTTTCTTCTTCAGCTAGGGACCACTGTCCCTTTATGCAGTGAAATCTCTTCTTTTTATCTGCTACTAAGATGGCAGTAAGATGATGTGTTGTGAGAGTAGTAAGGTTCTCTTCTTTCAATTTATTCAATATCTGAGTAATAGATATTTTTTTATTTTTGGTGAGAATTGCGGATGTAATCCGTCTAATGTTTTCCAGTTCTTCTATAGACAGAACATTTTTTCTTCTCGGGATTTCACGAAGTTTCACCATCAGTGACTCAAATTCTTTCTCATTCTTCACTATAATAAAGTACTTCTCCAGAGCATCTGCAAACTTTTGGGCAATTAAATGCTTACATAAGAAGATTTCCTGCCCAATAACTCTAAAGTAAAAATCATTGCACGAACAGAAATTTACTGATGGAAGGATTTGGTAAATATGCCCTTTACCAATTACTACCCATACTTGTTTTTCACTAGGTTTAAAAATATACTTCTTGACTTTTCCGTCTAAAATCGTCTGATAGGCTTTCTCAAACCGTGTTCCAAAGGTTTTTTCCATCTTTTTTTTCTGTTTTTCGGTAATATTTTTTGTCTTTTTTATTTCACGGTATATTTCTTCGAAAACTTTTTTTTCACATTTCACCGTCAATAAAATCATAACTCACTTTTCAAAGATTTGTCGTATCTAAATGTGTCTGTACTTGTTTTGTTGTACCAAGATATGTCCCATCTAAGAGATATACTTCACTATCCGCTATATTTATACTCCCTGAACCCAAAAAAGGGCCCACAAGCCGTTTTTGAAACCTGTTTAACGAAACGCCCCCTATTAAATCATTGAATGTAGGCATGATTATCAACGGTGGGTCATTTAGCTCAATCCCCCTTCTTCTAAGGGTTTCTCTTGGTTTCTCTCCAGACTTTACTTTCAAATATTTTAGGTAAGCTTTGGCTAATTTCTGACCGTTACATATACCTTTTATCCAAACCTGCTTTATCATCCAAGTGCCAAGTTTATCTCTAAACCATATTACTGGATGAACATGTCCCATAACTAAGAGTTCAGAAGTAAAAACATCTGGGGAAGGCCAGGCATGACCATGAAAGAGCCCAATTCTAGGTTTTTCTCCAACAATTAGACCGGTTGAAGGGAAGATTTTTACTGAGGGTGGAATTAATGACTTTAAGCCCCCGTCGTGATTTCCAATGATCACTGAGATATCCTTGACCATATCTTGAACATTCTCAAAAAAATCGGGGACCGCCGTCCATTCTTCAAGACTTATCCTTGGAATAGCATGTTTTACATCTCCCAAAAAGATTATACGATTTGGTTCACACAGTTTAACTATCTTAAGCAATTCATCACTTATTCTCCAAGCTTGAGATGGAATGTGGATGCCTTTTTCCATTAAGCTTATCTCCCAACCAATGTGAAGATCTCCTACAACTAAGATGCGTTCAGCTTTGGTTTCAATGAGGAGACTGGGGTTTGGGACGATGGGAACAACCCTCTTTATTGACATTCTAAGCAGTTATATGAATTGGAACTGATGTATATTAAAGAACGGTTGGAACTCAAAATATCCACTGTATTACTTTGTTTTGAATGGAATAATGATTCTCCCTTTAAGATCTGTACTTAATTAATACTTATTCAGTTTGCAACATAATCGGACATCTTCCTCTAACCTACACTATTAAGATATTGCGCATGACGTCCTTGAAATCTGATGTTGATCAATGAATCATATACATCTTGAAAGATTAGTAATGATGCAAACGCTGCATCTGATGCATCAATTGGATGTAAAGTAAATCGTTTAAATATAGCTCCTATGCAAAAATAATCTTCCTTGTTTCACTGATAATGCTAAATATAGCCCACAATGTTCTCTCTTTACGATTATTAAAACCACATCGATCACCGTTAATATTTAGAAACACCCCTACAAATACAAACTCTGCTCCTTTAGTCTTAGTTAATGTTTTTTGTACAATTTGTAGTTGTTAGAATAATATTATTTCAATCCACTTAGATGGGTTGAAATTCTAATTGTGAATTTCACAAAATAGAAACTTTTAAGTTTTATCCCGTTTTGCTCACCAGCTAATACAATGTTAGAATGCTGTTGAGGGATTTCTCGCGCTTAATTGTTTTTACGGGAATTACCTCTTTCGCATCATTGACAAAGGCAGTAATACTGGTGATGAACGTACACCTCAAAACGTCTATAATGCACATTATATCATATTTTTGTTAAATTTAAATGGAAAAAATTAAATGATATATTTAAGATTCCATTATCGACACCACGAGAAAAAAAACGTAAAATTGAACCTATAGAAAAATATTGAAAACGTGTATAATATCAACATCTATCTGAAATTTGGTTTGAGATTTGAATCTAAATTAGATATTTAATTAATTGTCGATTTGTGATTTTTATTTATTTTTTTCTAAAATCAGGTTTGAAATTTATCCCGCATCTTTTTGTAGACATTTTTCACCTCACTTATTGAGTTCACAATAAGATATGGTTTCTCTTTCTCCAGTTCCTCTTTTGAATATGCACCTGAAGGAATTGCAATACATTTCATGTTAGCCTTTTTGGCTGCTCTTACCCCAAAAATTGAATCTTCTACCACTATACATTTTTTAGGTTGGGTTTTTAGTTTCATGGCACATTTTAAGAAGATTTCTGGATCAGGTTTCGGGTTTATCACATCATCTGCTGTTATTATCACATCGAAATATTGTTTAATCTTCTTCTTAGACAGAGCTTTATTGATAACTTTTGTATTATTTGATGTTGCCAACCCAAGTTTTACACGATCCTTCAAGAAGTCTAATAGCTCTATTGTCCCATCAAACAGAGTTACGTTTCCAATCCACTTTTCATTTAATTTAATTTTCTCCTTTACGAAATTATCAAGCATTTCCTCATTAAACGATATTTTTTTTACTTGAAAAACCTTTTTGAACGTGTTTCTTGTACCAATTCCTAACAGTTTCTCAATATAATCATCATTAATTTCGATTCTGTTTTCTTTTAGTACACGTTGAAATGAACTCACAACGATTTGGATAGAATCCGCCAAAGTTTGATCCCAGTCGAAAATCACACATTCAAACATTTCTTTCTGCCCATCAACACGTGTTTTGCTTTCATTTAACAGTATCTAAATTGTGGCTTCCTAGTGATTTAAGAACATTCAGACCTCTTTTACATTTAACAAAACGTTTTGTAAACACTTCATCATAAAAAACTTGAATTAAGAAAACTTCAGCGATAATATTATAACAAAATAATTATGAAGAAAAAACCTCAAATAAAACGATAGAACTATTCTGTGTTTAAGTGCTTGGGGTATACCTCTCCTCATGAAATATCTCTTCAAATGGCTTTCTGGATCTCTTTTTAGGATTCTCGTTAGGTACTCCAATAGGTAACAAGTTTATAACTGTCATCTCTGGGGGTATATCTAACAGAGCTTTGATGTCTTCCTCGATGAACGCTCCAATCCAACATGTTCCATATCCCAGGCTCCAAGCAGACAACACCATATGCTCAACCGCTATCATCACATCCCTCTCAGCCCATTTCTCGTATATCTGCGGTAATTTTTTATCCATAGCCAATGCAACTATTATAACACTAGCGTTAGATATCCAGGTCTGGTTTCGAGCGATTTTCCCCAATCTATCTTTAATATCGGGGTCTCTTACGACAACGAACTGCCATGGCTGCTTATTACCAGCACTTGGCGCTTGTTGAGCCGCCTCGAGTATTTTCTTCAAGTGCTCTTCTGGTAACGGTTCTAGTTTAAATCTTCGAATGCTTCTTCTGGCTAGTATTGCTTCCGTTACTTCCATAATGATTAGGGATAACCAACTCGATGGTTAATATACTAATCGATTTCCGCTGGATCAACAAACATCATTTTAGGTTTTGTATCTAACAGTTAGCTCCACTATTGGAAAGATTTCTGCGTATATGTCCTCTATACAGTAAATGTTTCCACTTTGATGGTGCTTAACTACGAATTTACCCTCTTCTTTTACTATGACTTCTAGTCTATTTTCTTAAATTGGAAGAAATTGAATATTCTAAAAACATTACATTAGAAATTTATAATCCAGATAAGAAATGTTAAAAAATGTGAATAAATTTAGAAAATTGTTCTCATTAATAGGACAAACCATATAGATAAGCGTAAAATTAATCGTTTGAAGACTCGTTCATTAGATAAAATTTAGGAAACGCTAATCCTGTTTTTCTGAAATCTCGCTACCAAATATAACAGTTTATATCTAATTATCCCTGTTTTTCAGAGTAACGATTATTACATCTTTTCTATTAACAACTTTTACTGTATTCTTTGCGGGCAATTCTAAATTAATTTTAATCAAAGAAAAAACTTCGATTTTCTCATTTTACACTCTTTTAAGTCCCCAATTCACGAAACGTTATCTTAGACATTTAAATTATTTTTTTTTTATCTCTAAAACTTTTTGAATAATTCCCTATTATACATTCTATTTCAAAGGAAAATAACGCATGCTTTATCTTTGCTCTTTTATGAAATATCTTAAATTAATCTTTATTCGAAACCGAAACGTTTATCCTATCCTTATTAAATCCAATAACTTGGCTTGCCGGTCATAGTAGGGCGGGAGACACCCGTACCCTTTCCGAACACGGAAGTTAAGCCGTCCTGCGTTTAAGTGTTAGTACAGAGCGAGAGCCTGTGCGAAGCTAGAATTCTGGCAAGCCATCTAAACCTTACTTATATGCTTATACCTATGATAAGCATCTACACCTAGAGAACTTATGATAACGTTACATGTAACACATTATACGTTATTTAATTTTAATAACTAATTATGAGTATTCAGATTTTCCATTAGTATTTACTTAATGACCTCTTTCAAAAGGGATATTCTATTTTTAAACCTAATAATTAAAATAAAACCCCGTATATGTCACGTAGAAACGGTTCTTATTATACAAAATTATAGATTCGAATAACTTAATGTTTATAACCAACTTGTTAGAGTCTTTTGATAGTTAGGAGATTTAAAAGGTTGATTGCTTCTCTACTCGGTCAGGAGGGGGATATACTAAACTCCATTTTTCAAGTAGTGTACTTGCTCTCTTTTCTTCTCTTCATGTTTTATGGACAAAAAATACAGACATTGACCATGTTGAGAGAAGTTGGAAGCGCAGTTAGGAAATTAAAGACCCTTAAAGATGATTCTCGACGCTTGGCAATAGATACCATTTCTGAGTTCGGGAAAAATAGTGGGGATCCAACCCCTAGAATCGACCATTTACTTGAATACTTCACCGTTATGCCCAAAAACCTTGATCCCTTAGGTTTTGTTCCTAAGCTTGAACACCTAATTGATGTTAGAGATCTTCGCTTCAAAAAAGAGATTAAAATAATTGCTCCTGAAGCAGATAAGGTTCAAAGTAGTAACATTGAAGGTGTCTTAGAAGTAGCTTTAGGTTTGAATGGCATATACAAGATTGTTAATCATTTTTACTTACTTGGCAGAAAGACCATGAATCTATATGTAATAATGCAGGTTCAGATGCAACTTCCTCAGATTATTCGAACAGCTGAAGCTTATTCTCTTGCAGGAAAAGCTTTTGCTGAGGGTCAACCTATAGGCGATGGTGCTGGAGCATTAGTTGCAGCGAAGATGATGCATGGAAGCGAGAATAAAGAAGTTGCAAAGAACATTCTTGCTTCACAAATAGAACATGAAGGAAGAACGGTTTTTGTGATAAAAGCCGACGGTCCAGGTGCTAACATCGGTAAATATGGTGTGGCCATTAAACAGTTTATTGAGGAGAATGATGGTAAAGTTGCGATGGTTATTATGGTAGATGCTGCCGGTAAATTGGAAGGAGAGATAAGCGGTTCAACGGCAGAGGGTACAGGATCAGTTATCGGTGGACTCGGTGTTGACGCTTTTATTATTGAAGAAGTAACATCAAAATATAAAATTCCAGTGAATGGTGTGGCCATTAAACAATCCATGGAAGAGAGTGTAGCTCCCATGACTAAGGCAATCTTTGATGGAGTAAATGTGGCAATTGCGAGAGTGAAGCGCATTATTCACGAGGAAACAAAAGAAGGCGATATTGTTATACTTGTTGGAGTTGGGAATACAGTTGGGGTCGGGCAGTAATCAAAAAACAGAAAGATCCAAGAGCATCGTTTCTTCAATATTAGTTTATTATATATTCCTTGCGGGAATGTTTATTATAGGCATATATTTTCTTTATGATGCCCTTCAAGCATACAATACTGGAGATGTCGAAGGTGCAGGTTTCTCTGCTATATTAGGAATAATTGGCATTGGCATGTCCATCTACATGTTAACTATGTTAAGAAAACGTGTTTCAACTAAAAAAATCCCTAAGAAAGTCGTGACAACCATTGAATGTACAAAATGTAGTTTAAAGAAGATTAGAACCTTTACGAAGGGGGATTACGTGCTAAAGGACACTGAAAACTGTACAAAATGTGATCAACCTATGTTAATAACTGCCATATATACTGAGAAGACTGATAAATCATAAAGTAGTTACGAGGCACCCATTTTTCGTTACGATAACTGTATGTTCAGCTTGGGCGACAATTTTCCCACTTCTCTCTGCTAGTACCGGATAACCAGTAATACTTTTTTTGGCTAACACTTCAGAGAAGGCCTTTTCCATCCTTTCATCTGCGAATGAAAAATGCTCACTTGGTTCATTTAACCATCTTTTTGAGAATGGTAAAGAGTTAAACCGTTTCTTTATTAATTCTTGGAGTTTATCTGCGTCTTTATTCAAATTGCGGTGTGTTTTATGGAAGCGATATATATGGGTTCTCTTCAAACCAGTGACTTCTCCAACACCTGCTCTCAACGTTAGGAAAGGTTCTATCGCGAAAACTTCCCCCTCTCTAATCTTTGAAAGACCAAACGTTGATATATTCGGAATAGATTTACCTGTGTGGAGAACATATCTCGTCATTTGATGACCGCTCAGATTCCAAATCGGTTTAAAACCATATCGCTCTATTGTTTTCTGAATGATACTCCCTATATGACTGTTTTTTATTCCAGGTTTAACTGCTTTAATTGCCTGTTTTAATGCCTCATTGATAGCATAGACCATTCCATCGTACTGATGGTTTAAACAGACCGTTATCGCAGTATCTGCTATATATCCGTCTACATGTACCCCTAAATCAATCTTCACTACAGAATCTCGCGGTACCACCGTATCATCATTGATTGATGAGGAGTAGTGCGCTGCTACATCGTTTATGCATATGTTACAAGGAAACGCAAGTTTTCCCCCCTTATCCTTTATTTTATTCTCAACCCAATTACATATTTCGAGTAGGGACACATCTTCCTTTACGAGAGTCTTTACCTTATCTCGTACTTCTGATGCTATTCGCCCTGCTTTTATGTAGCACTTTATAACCTCTTTCTGTAACAATACTCTTATCTCTCACATTTTATTTTCCTATAACAGAGTTGTTACATATTTTATAAAAGGTTTGGATGTAAATTCCGTGAATCGAAAGAAGTATAGAACAGTAGCTGTTGGGGGGACCTTCGATAAATTCCATAAAGGTCATGAAAAACTAATTGACAAAGCTTTTGAGATTGGTGAACTTGTTCTAATAGGTTTAACGGATGATAAAATGCTCAAGAGTCACACTAAACACTTTCCTATAGCCAGTTATAGTGCTCGAAAAAAATCATTAATAAAATACTTGAAAAATAAAGACCTTAAGAGTGCCTATCAAATAATTCCTCTCGATAGCCCATTTGGGGTTACTTTAGATGATGAGGAAATAGAAGCACTCGTTGTTAGTCAAGAAACCAGTAGTAGAGCGAAGGAGATCAACACTCTTCGAGGCGAACTAGGATTAAAACCTTTAATACTAATTATCATTGAAATGGTTCTCTCTGAAGATGCTGTTCCCATCTCCACAACTAGAATTAAGCGCAAGGAGATAGATCGAGATGGACGAGTACTTTTGTCCACAAAACATAAATGAGGAATCTTTCTAACTTAAAAATTCCGTTTCTCACTTCATAAATTTATGACTCGTATAGTTTATCTTACTCCATAAAATAATGTTGGGCTTTGAAATAACCTGTCAATATATAAGTTTCCATCCTATAACAAGAGTAAAATTATACGATAGTTGAGGAAATTCCTGTTTATTACGCCCTAATTCATATCAAATTCAAAACATTTTTCGGGGGAAAACCTATATTAGAAATATGTTTGATGATAAAAGAAGTAAAATGAGGGAAGAAGTACTTTGGCTGAATTACATCAATTGGAGAAAAGTCTACTCATTGCTCTTAAAGATGGAAAAAAAATTAACCTACACACTCTTTTAAAGAAGACTAAATTACCTTATGCATCTGTAGCTAGAGCATCTGTATGGCTCTCCTCTAAGGGTTACACTAAAATCGAGGAAGTCAAAAAATCATTCATCAAGCTTGACTCTGAAGGAAAAAAAATCCTTAAAAAGGGATTACCTGAAAGAATTTTAGTAGAAGCAGTCCTTAAAAATGGTGGCCGCACTCTCGTCGACATTGTTTCAACCCTGACGGAGCTTAGTAAGGATGAGCTAAACGTCGCGTTAGGTTGGGGACGGAGGAAGGAATGGCTAAATTTCTCTCGTGAAAACGGCAAGATGTTTATTATCGTTAAAGAAAAACCAGCGAAAGGGATAGATGAACAATTAATTGAGCAGCTATCCAAAGGATCAATTACTATTGACAGTTTAACATCTCAACAGATTTTGAGTTTAAACGTTTTGATGAAACGCCCCAAAATTATTTATCGACATGAAGATGTCGATCGCTTTATAACTCTAACTAAACTTGGGCGTACGGTCGCTAAACAGGTTAAGGAGGTGGGTGAGGAGATAAGTCAGCTCTCTCCAGAATTGATTAAATCAGGTAAATGGCGTGATATAAGGTTTAGAAAATATGATATCAAAGCTCCTGTTGCAAAAATCTGGGCAGGAAAGAAACAGCCATATCTTAGGTTTTTAGATGATATGAAGCAGAAATTAGTTTCACTCGGATTCACAGAAATGGTAGGACCTACCGTTGAGTTCATGTTTTTCAATTGTGACGCACTCTACATGCCCCAAGACCATCCGGCTAGAGAGATTCATGACATCTACTATATTAAATCGCCCTCTCATGGGGATCTCTCCTCCTATACTTCCCTAATTAATAATGTTAAAGCAACTCATGAAAATGGTTGGGAGACGAATTCTAAGGGTTGGGGGTATTCCTTTTCTTTAGAAGCAACTAAACGCCTTATTCTCAGAAGTCAGGGAACAGCTCTAAGTGCGAGGATGCTCGTTGATGCAAAATTAGAAATTCCAGGGAAGTATTTTTCTATAGCAAGATGTTATCGTCCAGACGTTATTGATAGAACACATCTTACAGAATTTAATCACGTTGAAGGAATAGTATTGGGGGCTGATTTAACCTTTAAAGATTTACTTGGAATTCTAAAGATGTTTGCTATTGAAACAGCAGGCGCCGATAAGGTTAGATTTAAACCAGATTACTTCCCATTTACCGAACCAAGTGTTGAACTTTCAGCATATAAAGCCGATTCTGGATGGCTTGAGTTCGGTGGTGCGGGGATGTTCAGACCAGAGGTGACCCTACCTTTAGGAATAAATGTTCCTGTAATCGCATGGGGATTGGGGATTGACAGAATCTTTATGATGAAGTCTGGAATAAGTGACATAAGAGACATATTTTCCCATGATCTTAATTGGCTCAGGAGTCAAAAGGTGATTTAAATTGCCAACGATAATTGTTCTCTTTAATGATCTACAACGTTTAGTAGGCATTCAACTTCCTCAAGACCTCGATGATCTAAATGAAATCTTTTCCTTCGTTAAAGGTGAAGTTGAATCTATTGACGGTGATGAGCTATCCATAGAAATTAAAGATGGGAATCGACCAGATTTATGGACTGTTGAAGGCTTAGCTCGAGAATTAAGGGGAGCTTTAAGGATTGAAGATGGTTTAAAAGAGTATGCTATTGAGGCCTATTCCGGAGTGGAGATTCTGGTTGATTCTAGATTGAAGAATATCCGACCATACATTGCGTGTTCTATTATTACGAATGTTAAACTTAATTCCGAAGCAGTACGAGAACTCATGCGTCTCCAAAGTAAACTCGATTTAACATACGGAAGGAAGAGAACCCGTACTTCTATCGGGCTTTATAATTACGATCTGATTACCCCCCCCATTCGTTATAGTGTTGCAAAACCTGATGAGATTAGCTTTGTACCCTTGGGGGGTGTTAAAGAATTAAGCTTAAAAGAGATTATCAATATACACCCCAAAGGTTTAGAATATGGCTATATTTTGAGAGAAAAAAAACATTGGCCAATTTTACTCGATGCTAAAAATAAAATCCTCTCTTTTCCCCCTATTATTAACTCTAACGATTTAGGAAGAATATCTGAAGGAGAAAGAGACATCTTTGTTGAGGTAACAGGGATGGGTTATCAGACCGTTCTGAATACACTGATGATCGTTACGTTGTCTCTTGCTGACAGAGGAGAAAAAATCCTCTCAACAAGAATTCATTATTCCTACGATGATAGAACACAGGATGAAACCCCGAGATTTAAAACCAATAATATGATGTTGAATGTCAGCTACGTTAATCAAATCCTTGGTTTAAATCTTAATATACAAAGCATTATTGAGCTCTTAAAAAAAGCTCGATATGACGCTTATCAAACTGATCGAGACACCATCACTTTAACGATTCCATGTTACCGTTTTGATGTTATGCATCCCATCGATATTGTTGAAGATATTGCAATCAAATATGGATACAATAACATTGAACCACGATGGCCCCAATTGAACACTTTTGGTAGCCTGAGTAACCTTAATGTTGAGTCTAATCTTGCAAGAGAGGTCATGGTTGGTCTTGGCTTTCAAGAAGTGCTAAATTTTTCAATGAGTAATAAATCTAAACTCTACAAGAAGATGAATCTTAAAGATAGAAATGTTGTTGAGATCTCCAATCCAATGACTTTAAATTATAACTGTCTACGGGATTGGCTTATCCCAAGCTTGATGGAGTTTTTGAGTAAAAACTCTTCTGTTGAATATCCACAGAGAATATTTGAAATTGATAGCTGTTATTTACTTGATAAAACTAAACCAACTGGTGTGAGAGAGGGAACTAATCTTGCCTGTGTATGTATTCACTCAAAAGCGAATTTTAGTGAGATGAAGACGGTTTTAGATGCTTTCTTTTTAAACATTGGGAAGACATATGACCTTAGAGAAGCCATCTTTGGCTGCTTCATAGACGGTCGAGCTGGCACAATTCTTGTAGATAAAGTAAATGTTGGATTCATTGGTGAATTAATTCCAGAGGTTCTTGAAGAGTGGAAGCTGGAAAATCCCGTTATTGGTTTTGAAATAGATCTTGATAAAGTCTTTGGAAAATATTGATTCTATTTTTTTAAACTCACAGATATAATGATTAACAGTTCATACATATTTTCGTGAAGTTTAAATGATGCTTTAATAATTGGATATGTGTGCTGAATTGTAAATGGAGAGAAGAGATCCGAGAAGTGGGATTATATCAATCATTTTTTTCCTCATCTTTTTGATAAGTTCACTCAGTATGTTTGATTTACCCCCCATCTTTTTAGTTGCCATTTTAATAATCGTTATTATTGCTTTCTTATATTACACGAATTCTAAAAAAAAGCGAACCAAAACTCCCACAGAGCCACAAGAATTCCCACCAGTGTTCCAAAGGTCTCCATTTCAACCAAAAATTGATTTTAAAATTAATTTTAAGATAGGAAAATGGATTCTCCTTATCATAGTTCCAATAGTAATCTTAGGATTAGTTCTCTTCGAAAATTGGTGGATCAACGTTAATATTCTCGAATCTTTATACCTCAACAAGGCCAATGGCGTGGATTGGTGGAACCTAACATTCCTTGATAATTATTACTTTTATGCGTGTATCGTCATCGGCCTTCTAATCGCCCTTAGTGACCCTCGAATAATAATTGAAAAGAACGCTTCTGGAAAAAGAACCTTCTTTATTCATAGTAAGATTTGGGGAGGCCTCTACAACCTCAGAGACCAGATATATAACATGATGGGACAATTCCCAACCTCTAGAGGGATGGGTGAATCAAC
>DAOVAG010000144.1 GCA_030671165.1 Candidatus Bathyarchaeota archaeon
TCACACCCTTGATCTACTGAAGCTAGGCACTGGTGGTGAATCCTTCTTTGGCATGACAATTAACATTGTTGTCTTATCGGTCTGGCTGTTCCTGTTTCTCTTCATAGGGCAGATGTTCCACAAAATCATCATGAAACGGGAGTAACCATCCGAAATCCTTGCCAAACTAGCGCGCGCGCTATCGAGACGCTTATAATGACAAAGTATTGGCCAGTGCTTCCATTGCATACGTGTATCGTTGAAATCCTGCTAAAAAAGGGAGGAGCAATAACAGATAGTGAACTATATCAGGCTCTCCAAAAATCATATGGCGATTTGAGTTTAAGAGAGTTGAATAAAACTTTGATGCGACTTGAAATAGAAGGAATCATTCATGTCTTCAGATTAACAAAAAATATAAGAAGTATTGAATCAAGAAACTGAGGTCACGCTATCTGGGTTGGACACTGGGATTAGTACTCGCTATCTTATGTTCAAGATGTCCAGTTCTATGATTAAGACCTCGCTTATTCACTATCCTATCATTCCTATTTAGCATACATGCTTAATTAACAAAACATCTCTATTTTAATAGGGCTTTTGGGTCTTTACGATTTCTGTCCATCGATTCAAGTAGCTTATAGGGTTCCTTTGGGGACGTCGCAACAATGTTTATGTTTCTTTGAAGTTTCGTGCGCGTTAATCACTGTTAATAACTCTCGATTTTTAAAACCACGTCCATCGATGATTTACATTGCTAAATCTAAATTATTAACGAAAGTAGGATACTTAGTAGGTGATTCAAGGTTTGACTCAGAAGCTGCTTTTAGAGCAATCAAAAAATCGATAGTATTAAGACGAAATAGATCACTTCCCAGTTATAAATTCGACTTTCTTATACATTCATTTATTCAGATAACCAATTTAGTTACATCTTTTTAGTTATTAGCTAGCTTAGCAGTATAAGTTTTTGTCAAAGGATTGATAGCCCGTAGGAGATTCGAATTAAAATACGTATAAAAAAGGTTATATGCAAGTTCAATCCATTGGAATCCGTATATCGTTTATTGAAAAGCCAATAATTAGTTAGGTCTTCATTAGATAATAGCAGAGTTATGGAAAATAATTGATATTTAGTTTAGAAAAAAATTTTGGAGTGCATGTAAGGAGTGAAAATTCATGCCGATTAGAAAAAGTGAATTATATAGTTCCCTTTGGAAAAGCTGTGATGAATTAAGGGGTGGAATGGATGCTTCTCAGTATAAGGATTATGTCTTAGTGTTATTGTTCGTGAAATATGTTTCAGATAGATATGCTGGAAAAAAATCTTGCTAGAACCCGTGAAGAATTGGAGTCAATGAATGAGTTTATAGCTGCTAGGTTAGTGGATTCTTGGAAAGAGGAGAGCTATATGGGTTTTCTGAAGGAGTTCTATCCTGAGCTTCATGAAAGAACCTTGAAAAAGTATGAAGAAGCTAGAAAGGGCATCGCTGAATGGTTGGATAAGGTGAATAAAGAAGAAAACGTGTCTGGCTAGCCATTGATTTTTCGGTAGCTAGCTAAATAAGGTAACGAGTATTGTTTTTCTTATCTTTAGAGCGCGCGCTCTAAGTACTTACGCGCAGATCCAGAAAAATCATTGTTAACAGTTTACTATGGGCTTCAAAACGTGAATTGTTAAAAAGTTTCTTTTATCTTCAAAATTTTAGGGGCTTATCTTTAACTCAACAAAAGTTTTTTCGAATTATATTATAGTTCCAAATTTATTTTCAGCTTTGAGAACTAACGTCTTGATTGCTTCTAAGAAATCTCTACAAATAGTAACTAAATCTTCATTCAGTCTTTCGTGAAAAAAAGCTTGTGTAGTGATTTTCCACTCTGTTTTATCCTCTTTATCAGTTTTTTGACTGTCCCCATTGACAGCAACCTTGATAGATTTTCCTAAGGTGGGAATAGCGTTGAGGGGGAATGAATACAACTTACCAGATTTGGCTTTTATTGAACCTGTGATTACAAGTCTTCTGTTGGGTAATTTACGGTGAATGTTGATATTACGGAGAGTGAATAAAAATCAATACCTTTTATTTTGAAGGAGTAGTCTTTTTTGTTTTCGAAACCACTTAATGAAGTCAAGTGCTACTTGACTATCCGCCTTTTTTGCTAATGCTCTAAATTTTCTTTCATCAAGACGTTCAATGTCTTCAAGCTCGAATCTTATTCTGTAATCCTCAAGAAGATGGTCTAATACGCTACGAGCAGAAGATAAAAACGCATTTACTTCGAAATGAAGATAATCAATTCGTACGTTTTGAAGCTTATATAAAAAATATTATGCTTCATTGATTTTCTGTTTCGCTGTCACAACTTATCAAACATAAATATTTTTTTTAAAATTTAACCTTTTTCATATTAGAGAAAAAACCTCAATAGCTAGCTAGTTAATTCCTTAACCATCGAATTCAGCAATATTAGGAGGTCTTCTTTGACGCGCTAGCTAGTTCAGGCGAGCAAGCTTTATTATTTTAAGAGAATGAGACAATTGAAGTGACTTAGATATGGAAGATCTCTCTATAGCCGACTATTATGATTGTTTAGAGTGCGCGCTTGCGGGTTGAGGAGGCGAAAGCGAAGGAGATCGACGCGTTGCGGGAGCAGATGGTGGATCAGCAGGTCCACATACGGAACCTTCAGCAGGCAGTTAAGGACTTCCACGCGATGCTAGAGAGAAAAAAGGATTAGACAGCTAGCTAGTTTAGTATACTTCCTTGACTATGCAGGTCATGGTCTGGTCTATGCCGGGACTGCTGGTCTGAACGTTTAAGAGTACTCGTTCAAGGTCAGCGAGATTCGTTGCTCTGATGGGACATAATATGTTGTAGGATCCGAAGACGCGGTCGGCAGATTGGACCTCCGGAATGGAAAGAACGCTTCTCCGCACATCTTCACCTTTTAGTGGTTTCATTTTCAAGAATATGATGGCGTAAGGCACCTCTGTTATTGGGGGACTCTCTTGTTCGACAATAAGGGTCAAGGTCTCGGTTATCAATCCGCCCTCTGCACCGACCATCGTTATGGGATTAAGCCGTTTCTGGATGTATTCCTCGAGGTTCTTCACTTTTTCGAATTCGATGAGGATATCGAGGGGGCCAAAGAGGAGGAAGATGTCTCCTCCGGGGATGTTAAGCTCCAGCAGCTAGCTAGCTTTTTTCTAGGATTCGCTGAGTGATTGTCCCTGTAATAATAATGACTAAGATTAGTGCTATTATCTCCAACTTGAATTGGGTAATCAGTAATCCCGAAGAGAATAATCCTATGAGAGGTATAAGCGGCATTTTTCCTATAGAGAGGGGAGTTCTAAAGCGTCCTCTTAA
>DAOVAG010000060.1 GCA_030671165.1 Candidatus Bathyarchaeota archaeon
AGTAGATCTTAGAGTTATGAATAACACTCAAGGTGGCTACCTTAAAGTAGCAGACGAAGAATCGATAAGAAATCTAGTTCCTGATGCAATAGGAATTATGTCAGAGCTTTCCACACAGATCCCAGTACTAGCATACAGTCAATTTAATCCTAGAGTAGAAACTATCGGAATGCCTCTTGATTATTCAGAAGCATTCGGTAAGTTCTATGATTGGAAAAACGGAGAACAAATGGACATAAACATGCTCCTAGACAATAACAAAAGCATCCTACTGTCTAGCAATCAAGCTAAAAAACTAGGTTTAAACCAAGACACAACATTACCAGTTCCTTTAACTACAGAATTCACTAATCTTACACTAGCTGTCACTCTCAACACCACATCTGGCCAACCAATCATTACACCTATACAAGAGATCTTGAGCGTGGAGTTACAAATTGTTGGCTTCTTCGATGCTAAACGTCCAGGAATTGGTTCCCAATATTCTGGAGCTGTATTCAAGTTAGAGCATCTGCAAGAATGGATTAGTTTACAAGACCCTAAACATGAAACAGATATAATTAGTGCTTTTTTGGTAGCCTACAAAGCAGACCATTTTATCCTAGAAATAGATGAAGATTACTTGAGAACCAAAATAGATTTACTCGAAGACGCAGTTCCCACAGAAGTAGACCCTCAAACGGGTAACTTGAAAAAAATCTACGATGTCACTTCAGATCGATTAAATTTTTTTAGTTATGCAAAATTTTTCATTACATTAATGAGCACAATGTTGACCTCTTTGGGTTTTCTTATCACTTTAACTGGTGTTTTACTGATTACTAATGTTCAGCTTATGAGTGTAGAAGACCGAGAATTTCAAATAGGTGTTCTACGCGCCGTAGGTGCCAATCGGAGGGGAATTTTCCAGTCTATAATGATTGAAAACTTATTTCAAGGAATAATCGGAGGAATTTTAGGACTTATCGGAGGATTGGCCTTTGGTCAAGCTGTAGCCTTGTATCTCGTAAGATTATTTGGAACGGGTGAACTAAGTGTTCAAACAGTTATTTCTCAAGAAGCAGTTATCTTATCTGTCACTATAGGTGTAGTCTTAAGTATACTAACTGGGATTCTTCCGGCTATACGTGCTTCTCGAGTTAACGTCGTAGAAGCTCTTCGTGGAATAAAAGTGAAATTAAAAGCAAAATCTAGTCGCAACCTAGCAGCATTAGGTGTTATAATAATAATAGCAGGTATCATTCTTCTCCTATACAACGGAGTATTTGAGGAGACCCATCAAGTTTTTTGGAGTAGCCAAGGATGGGACAGCCTAGACGAATGGAAAAGCCTCATGATGGGCTTTGGCCTATTCACGGGAGGATTAGGGCTTGTCCTCTCGCGGTTCATAAATAGGGTTAAAGCTTTCAACATAACAGCTATCACCCTCTGGGCTATTCCTTCAATCCTATTTGTTGTAGCTATGGGTAACTGGGTAACAGACTTGACGGGATTATCCATTGAAATCTTGATTCTGGGAATTATTGAAATAGTGACTGGATCTATATTGTTCGTTTCCCTCAATCTACCCATTGTCATGCGTGGTTTAAGAAATGTCTTGATAAAAATTCGAGGTGTAAAGGGTGTTGGCCAAATATCACCATCATTAATATCCTCACACATCACTCGTTCCACTCTAACCTTTGCCATTTTCACCATCATACTAACTCTTAATGTTCTTGTAGCTACGTTAATTCCTACAAGCTTGGGAACTATAACTCAGATTGAAGAAGACTCCAGAGGTGTAGACTTTACAATCTTTTTAAGTAAACCCGAAGCAATCATTTCGGGTACATCCTATTCAACTGAGATTTACAAGATTGATGACCGCATAACAGATGTAATTGGTTTTAAAACGTTTCAACCTAATCTGGATTATACAAAGTTCATAGCTTCGGAAAACCCCCTTTCTTCTGGGTTTGACTCCAGAACGGATCTGCTTCCAATCGGGACAGGAGAGTTTACGCAAGAACAGATCAGAGGGAATGCTTCAGACTGGTCAGATCCCAACTGGCGATACGCCTTTTATCTAGCTAGTTTTCCTGACGGGGTACGCGAATCTCTAGTTTCAGACCTATCTGATAACGAAATGCTAGACCTATCCAAGAAAGCTTGGGACCAATTCTTTGATCCCCAATACAAAATGGCAGCCTACAATGTTTCTTCTGATCTATTATCAATTCTCTCAGGAGAGACTGACCTTTCTGACCTACAAATGGGGCCTGGAGGGCAAGAAGGTCCAATGGGCTCTGTCGGAGATTCTCTTGAAGGAGTTGAACCCTTAAGGAATGTTGACGGAAAGATCATCGAAAACCCAATAGTCTTCACAGACTCATTTCTACTACCTGTTGGATTACAAATTTGGATACCAATGAATACTTCATCCATGGGATTCCCTAATTACCAAGCTTTTACGATCGGAGGAAGTCTTAACTTCCAACGTGCTGGGGGTTTCCCTCTAGCATCAGGATTTAACATTGCGGGAGGAGAACCCGATTTAAGTGCAATACTTGGAACCTTATATTTACCTGAACATTGGGCAGTTCAAACAGATTTTCTCGGTGAAGCGAACGGTCAAACTTTAATATCCAGAGAGAAAGGGCAGTATAATTCTTATCTGATTAAAACCAATCTCCCAATTGATGATCCTCAACTTGAAGATATAGCTCAAGCAATTGAAGAATTCACAAATACGAACGATGAGGGATACCGCTTTCTTGTGTCTGACAATTTCTTTGTTGTAAGTTCCACTTTAACCTATTCTAGAATTGAGTCAACCTTGAAAATGACGGATAGAATAGGATCTTTCCTCCAAATCTACGTTACCTTCGGTCTCGTAATAGGAGCAGTAGGCATGGGTGTAATCTCAGTTCGAAATGTTTCCGAAAGAAAACGGGAAATTGGGATGATGAGAGCCATAGGATTTCCTAAAAGTCAAGTGATTCTTTCGGTTCTCCTTGAACTGGTAGTCCTTGGAATAATAGGTTTAATCATAGGGGTCATTAATGGATTACTTATAAGTACGGGTTTTGCAAACATGCAAAATGTAACACTTGTAATTCCTTGGGAAAAAATTGGATTGTATCTCTCCATTATTGTGCTTATAGCTTTAGGGGCAGGGGCACTCCCCGCATTTACCGCTTCAAGAATTCCTCCCGCAGAAGCATTGAGGTATGTTGGATGAAAAAAACTATGAACAAGAAAGATCAAGCTTCCCAAAACTTAATCCTCAAAATCTCAAATCTACATAAACGTTACAATGAGGGTAAATCAAACGAGGTCCACGCCCTAAGAGGAGTGGAGTTGACTGTGAAAAAGGGAGATATGATGGCGATTATGGGATCTTCTGGATGTGGAAAAACTACTCTCCTGAATATGATAGGTTTCTTGGATCGTCGTTCAGCTGGAGACATAATAATTGATGGAGTAGACACCTCAACCCTATCAGACGGACAGATGACTGCTTTTCGTAGGGACAATATAGGCTTCATCTTTCAATTATTCAATCTTTTTTCGTTCTTGACCGCTGTAGAAAATGTGGAAACTCCATTATTGCTAAAGGGAGTAAATTCCGGTTTAGCTAGAGAACAAGCTAAGATGATGTTGCGTGAGTTAGGAATGGAAGATCGACTTTATCATCTACCCACAGAACTCTCTGGAGGTCAACAGCAAAGAGTAGCTGTAGCTCGAGCTCTAATTAACCAGCCTGCAATCATCTTAGGGGATGAACCCACTGGTGACTTAGACTCTACAACAAGTTATGACATCATGGAGCTTTTTCGCCGCATTAACAAGATCAATCAACAAACTCTAGTTCTTGTAACGCATAACCGATGGATTGCAGAAAAATGTGATTACATAGTTCATATGACTGATGGTAAGATCTCAGGGATAGAAGATCTGCCTTTAATCAGGGATGAGAAATAAAGATGAAAGCCTATTTTTCTGCTTTAATAGATAAATCTGTTCCTTCAGAAAACTTAAAATTGGCTAAAAATTTACTCAAAGACATAAAGAAACCTTTGAAGATATCTAAATCAAATATCAATGTAAAAGAACACAACTTTTTCCTCTTTTTAGCTGCAGACAAACCTTTAGAAGACCAGTTCAACTCAAAGATCCTAGAGGAAATCCAGAGAAAAATTCATCTTCGTCTCCATAGTTACTATATTAAAAACAAAGCTAAACTCCAAAAATATCTAAAGGGTAAACGTGAACTGAAAGAAACAGCTAAAATTGTTGAAAACTTCCTTAAGGAGATTGATCCCAATCTTGAAAAGGGATTCGATCGTCGATTGAAAGAATTAATTTCGGAATTGCCAACCAAATTTTTTAACCTTCAGACTAAAAGTATAACAGCCATCTGGAACTTAAAAGAAGAACAGAAGGTTCAGCTCTATCTTTCAGGATGGACATCTCCAGTCTTTAAAGTATCTGAAGTTACAACAGATATTAACTTGGAAAAGATGGTTGATAAGATTGCGTTTCTCAACTTCTTTTGCGTGTTTTTAGAACCTACACTACTTCGTTTGCGCGAAATGAATAAAGTGTTAGAACGTTTGAAGATAGGTCTTGACGAGACCCATTACAGAAGCAGCAACGTTAAGGTACAAGCTAAACTTGAGATCTTTTTACGAATTCTATCGGCTAAACTTAGTTCACTCCAAAACATGGATAAAACCATCTTTAGCATCTTCAAATTATTTAATGAGCCAAAAAACTTCTTCATTAAGCAGGATTTTGCAGAACTTTCTAGAGACCTTCAGACAGTAGTAAAACAGATGTCTTTGAAAATCCATCAAGGTGAAATTCTCTTGATTGAGGTTCAAGATAAACTGGAAAAGTGTCAGATAAGACTAAAAGATTACCTGAATGAAACAAAGAATGGGGTAAAAACCAAGTCCATGGATGAATTCAAACTTGCTCTTCTGAGTATGGCTGAATTGAGTTCTGACCTGTTTATTGAAGCAGAATTTTTAAAGTTGTGGTTGGACTTTTTTAGCTCAGATCTCCCATTTTTCACATTTCAATCAAACCTTTTCAATCTCCAAACTCCTCAAGCCTTTGAAACTTCCGCCGAATACATCATCTCAGTTCGGGGCTTAGTTAAGAACTATAGTTTAGGACAAACTACAATTTACGCCCTTAGAGGAGTAGACCTTGATATTCAAGATGGAGAATTTGTGGCAATAGTTGGTAATTCTGGAGCTGGAAAGACTACTCTTCTAAATTGCATGGCCGGATTAGACGAACCCGATTATGGAGTCGTTTTTTTCAAAGGAAAAGATCTCCATCATTCAGGCGATTCAGAGAAATCGAGGGCTAGGTTGTTAGAGATGGGGTTCATCTTCCAAAGTTATGCGTTACTACCACACTTCGACACTCGTGAGAACGTAGCCCTACCTGCTGATCTCGCAGGGTTTAGTAAAGACTTGAAAAACAGAATTGAAGAACTCCTTGACGGCGTTGGAATTAGCAAACAAGCTAAACAGTACCCAGCCCAACTGAGCGGAGGACAATTGCAACGTGTAGCTATAGCGCTGGCATTAACGAACCGACCTAAAGTTTTATTTGCGGATGAACCCACCGGCGACTTAGATTCGGAAACTGGAAAGCAAGTGATGGAATTAATCAAAAAATTTCATGAAGAAACTAAAACCACGATAATAATTATTACTCACGAACAAGATATCGCAGGTTATGCTCAAAAGCAGATTAAAATAGAAGACGGGATAATTGAAAGCTAAACCTAGGTAGTTAAAAACTCTCAATTCAGTCTAATCATAAGAAGCATACGATCATAG
>DAOVAG010000039.1 GCA_030671165.1 Candidatus Bathyarchaeota archaeon
TTACGGTAGAGTATCCTGTATAAAAAGGTTTACTAATTAAAGTTCAATGAGTGATAGTATACATGCTTTTTTAAGTTATAGCTGTTTTTGTGTCAGAGGAAATGGCATAAATACTAGAATTTTATGATAATAAATAGAAAAGAAAGATTACCTATTCTAATTTATCACTAAACGGATCTTGACTTTGATTCTTTCTAATTCATTTATCACATATTACTTCAAAGATTGATGTGAAGAAGGACCTACGCTATCGTTAATCGTTTCCACGGTAAACACATCCTTCATCTTTGTCATAAATTATTTAATATAGTAGATACAATAAGGACTTCAAAGTAGAACAGGAGTAAATACAAAATGATAGTTATTTCAGCAATGATAACAACATTTGACGATCAGGGAGATGCTTTTCAAAAATCATTTAAAGAACTTGCCACTAAAGTTCGCAAAGATCCGGGTGTAATCACTTATGTTCTTCATCGCATGATAAATAATCCATCTAAATTCTTTGTCTTTGAACAATATGAAACTGAAGAAGCTATAAAATTCCATGGTTCAACTCCACACTTTAAGGCATATCGAAAAATAGCTGCAAGCATGGTAAAAGATCGAGATGTGGGTATTTATCGTGAAGTCGATTAAAAATCTTTAAACTCAAACTCTAACTTCATCGTCAGAAATACATTGATTACGCGTCACAGATACCGGAATGAATCAGACTCTAAGCAAATTCATTATAGGATACATCTATCGATAAAAGCTTCACGATGCATCAGAACACTCTTACATAATTGCTACAGATCTGACTTTTAACTAACAGTTTCTTGTTCAAAGTTTGGATCTTTTTTTAAAATATTTACCACTTCCACCACATAAATACAAAACGCGTTAAGAATTCGATATTGGAAGTATAATCCTTAAGTATTCACAATAATTCTTAAGAATTTTCTGAATCTTCATATGATTGATCACTTTTTTTAATAATCGCTTTTCATAGATAGACTTTTACATTGATGCATATAATGTCTAATATTCTATACTGTCAAACTATAGTTCTTTACGATAAAATGATTGTTGACACTAATTACAAAATTCAAATTATAACAAACTTAACAGCTTATAAGTCAGGTCCCTTTTTAAATAATAAAAGGTGTATCCGTTGAGACCTAAGGTATCAATTGTGCGTGGAAAAAGGAGTTTTGATCCCGTCTCCAAGGCGTTAGATCTGATAGATTATAAAAGTATACTCAAAGATTGGGAAAGAATACTTATAAAAGTCAATTTTATTACCACTAAAACTTGGGATTCAGGTGCAACAACAGACCCTGTTGTGGTTGAAGCTATCATAAAGAGGATTAAAGACGATCTTTCAGCAAAAGTAATAGTTGTTGAGTCCGATGCGACAACGACAAATGCTGACAAAGCTTTCAAGATCTCCGGTATGAAAGAAGTCTGTGAACGTTACGATGTTGAATTTATTAACCTTAGAAAATTAAAAGATAGAGTGAAGCTTCCTGTTCCCAACCATGAAACATTAAGAACAATCACTGTACCCAGAATCATCACAGAGTCCGCTATTATAAGTGCAGCAAAACTTAAGACCCATATTAGTACGGGTGTAACATTGGGAATGAAGAATATGTTTGGGCTCTTACCAGATAAGTTCAAATCAAAATTTCACTTTCGTGGTATAGATAAAGTCATAGTCGACATTAATACTGTATTACCTCCTACTTTGACGGTAATAGATGGATTTGTTGGGATGGAGGGTCGTGGACCTGTCAATGGTGATCCCATACAAATGGATTTAATCATTGCAGGGAAGGACCCTGTTGCTACGGATTCTACTGCTTGCAGAGTTATGGGAATCAACCCACTTGAAATTAAACATATTACTTTAGCGAATAAGAAGGGCTTAGGAGAGATTGAAAACCTAGACGTTGTAGGTGAAAAAATTGAAGACGTCAAGCGTACCTTTAAAAGGAAATAACTGATTGATCACCTTCGATTTTACTGTTAGTTCCACTTCTTTTATATATGCAATGTCTAATAATTCCTTGTGGAACTATTAGCACCGGTTGGCTCTAAAGATGCGCTAAAGGCCGCAATTATTGGTGGAGCGGACGCTGTTTATCTTGGAGGAAAATACTTTGGAGCTAGACGTCTGGCAGAAAACTTTTCTGATTCTACTTTAAAAGCAGCCGTAAATCTTAGTCATCAGCATGGAGTTAAAGTCTATATCACTTTGAATATTCTGATCAAAGAACGGGAGCTTAAGAGAGCATTTTCACATCTTAGTTTTCTCGAATCAATTGACATAGACGCTGTTATTGTTCAAGATAGGGGTCTTTTAAAGCTGATAAGAGAAAATTTTCAAATTCCTATATTTGCATCAACTCAGATGGGTATACATTCCCCTGAAGGAGCTCTTTGGGCAGAAAAAAATGGCATTAGCAGGATTATATTAGCTAGAGAGTTACACATAGCTGAATTAGAGAAGATTAAAAAAGTCACAAAAGTAGAACTTGAAGTCTTTATTCACGGTGCCCAATGTTATGCGTTTTCTGGGCAATGTCTTTTTTCAAGTATATTAGGTGGCAGAAGCGGAAACCGAGGATTATGTGCTCAACCATGCAGAAAATTATACCTCCAAGGACAAGAAAAAGGATATTTACTGAGCACAGCAGACATTTTCGGGGTCTCAATCATACCTGAATTACTAAAAATAGACATAGATAGCGTGAAAATTGAAGGACGCATGCGAAGTCCATTATATGTTTACCTGACTTCAAAAATTTATTCAAATGCGATCCGGAGAGCAGAAGATGGCGAGGAGATTCTTATCACTCCCAAAGAAAAGGAAATGCTACAAGTCGTCTTCAATAGAGGGTTTAACAAAGGTTATTTAATTGAAAATAATATTATTCACAGGGAATACCAGGGATCCCGTGGCTTATTACTTGGAACGGCAATTTATAACGGAAAATTTTTTTTAATTAAAACGGAACAATTGAGCATTGGCGATGGAATAACACTTTATAGAAATAATGAAAAAATTGGTGGATTTTCTTTAAAACATCTCAATATAAAAGATGGTGTCTGTACTCTTAGGAATCCACCTTTCAGAATTCCTAAAGGAAAATATCATTTATATAAAACAAAAGACCATGAATTCGATTTTATCAAGAACATGATTAATCAACTAAAATTTCCATCAGTCCCATACAAAAAAAAGTTCAATACATTTAATTTTACTCCAAAAAAACGAAAAAAAACATCTGGTGAACTATCATTCTACCTTACATCTTTAAAGGCTTTAGAAAATGTAATTCCATATGCTGATAGAATCTACTTTGAATGGAACAATAATTTCAACGAAGCTCAGGCGATCTGCAAAAAATCTGGTGTAGAATTTGTATTAATACTACCTAGATTAACCTTTAATGTACCCGATGTTGATGTAAATCACTTGATGATCTCTTCGCTAGGTCAATTTGAAAAATATTCGAATCGAAAACTCTTCGGATATTATTCCATGAATTTCTTTAACAGCTTTACAATTCCCGAACTCTATCAATATACCTTATCTGTAGAACTTTCAAAAGAGAACATCAATAAGATTACATCGCACTTTCTTGGAAGATTGGAAGTAATGGTTTTCGGTAAGATTGAACTCATGGTATCCCGAGACCCATCTCTTAAGGAAGGCATTCTTATCGACCAAAAGAAAAAAAAATTCACAACATATAGAGATCAATCTGGCGTAATTCACATACTTAACTCACCAGATCTATTTTTATTAGATTATTTAGATTAACTTGATAAAGTAGGCATCAATTCATTTGGCATTGACCTCAGAAGAAGAGTCGCCAAACTCTGCAAAATTGTAGGGAAAGCTTTCTATAATCGTGACCTCACTAAGAAGAACACTATCAAAAGACAATGTAAATCAATAACTGCAGGACATTATCTTAGAGGAGTTTTCTAAAAAGAATATTCCCCTAAAAAACTCAGCTGAATCAGAGAATATCTATATTTAGAGTAAGATTTTATCCAACAAATTCTAAATATCTCTTTAAAAATTAACAATAGAAGAATAGACATTATAGTGATACTTTTTTGTGAATTCAGTTCACTTTTAGATAAAAGCGGTTACTCTTATTGAAAAAATATATACATGCTTTCTAATTATTCACTATTACCTTAACTCGTTAACTCTTTTTCTTAAATGAAGTTGAAAATATGAAAGCTCAAACTCAGAATGAGACGAATGAAAAACGTTTTCGTGTAGTAATATTTGGTTCTGCAAGAATTGAGAAAGGGGACCCAACTTGGAATTTAGTTTACGATTTAGCAAAAAGTATCGCTATAGAAGGTATGGACCTTGTCACTGGTGGTGGACCCGGGCTTATGGACGCTGCAAGCGAAGGACATAATGCTGGCGACATAAGCCAGAAAGCCAATTCAATAGGTCTACAAATTAAATTACCAAATACTCAAAGAGATGCTCATCATATTGATATCATGAAAGAATTTTATCGTTTTTCTACACGTCTTGATAATTTTATAGAACTCGCTAACGCAGTTGTAGTTGCCCCTGGTGGAATTGGAACCTTATTAGAGCTTTGTTATACCTGGCAGTTAATGCAGGTAAAAATGATAAGTCATATCCCCATCATTTTGATAGGGGATATGTGGTCAGATTTCGGGGTTTGGATAAAAAACTGGGCTTTAAAAAATAATTTTTTAGATAAAAAAGATTTTAGACTACTCCATTTAGTCAACAATTATACAGATGCTCTCAAAATACTAAAGAATGCTCATAAAAAGAATACAAAATCATGAATACTCGTTAAATTGTACACTAATTATCTGCTAAAAAAAGAGTGAAATTAAGAACCCTCTGAATATTCCCTTAATTCAATTTAACTATATCCTTCAGGAATAGTACTATTTCTCTTCTCCCACAACCTTGATAATACTGGTAATTATTACAACTTCATACAAATAATTAGTCTAATGAAAGTACCCCATTTTTTTTCACTATTTTCCTAACCCACTCTTCTTCCAGACCCATAGACTCAACACACCAGTGATACACCCTATAATTCCAGTTTCAATCCAAGCTAAACCAAATATTTCAATTATAATTATAGATGCGGCAAGTGGAAATCCCATTGCTGTAGTGATGCCTGCTGCAATACCGCTGACAATGGGAACAACCGTCTGGTCACAGTTGGGTAAGAACCCAATCAAAGCACCTGTCAACCCTCCAATCCACATTGCAGGACCGAAAACACCGACACTGTTTCCGCTCCCAGAACGAATTGTCACATCCAACAACTTACCACATATCATCATTACAACTATCGATAAACCAAGCTTACCCACCAATGCATCTTGTAATGGAGCTAATCCCATCCTTCCAATCTCAAATGGTTGAAGTGCTGAAGTGTGTCCTGTAGAAAAAATTATGACAATTCCACCAGCTAGTAATGCTCCGATCAATGGTTTCAACCACAATGGAACTAAGAAGCGTTCAAATATGCGTTTTACCGTTTTGAAAGTTTCAATAAAAATTTTGGCTCCAAATCCACCCACGATTCCCCCAATCACAGACCAGATAACAGTTATACTCAGTAAAGGAGGTGCTTCAGCTTTGAGGTATAAAATAGGGGAGAATCCAGTTAACATACCAACTGTAAGATATGATCCAAAACTTGTAACTAACGAAAAGACAATAATATACAATATATTCGTCTTTTGTTTCCAATGGTTACCAATAAAAGCTTCAATCATTATCAAAACACCTCCAATGGGTGCCCTAAGCACTGCTCCGGCACCACCAGCCATACCAGCTAGGGCTAACAATTGACGTTCATCACTATTCAACTGAAATCTCTTACCGAAAAGAATCCCACTTGTTGTGCTTATAAAAACGGATGGTCCAACTAGACCACCACCCCCAGTCACTGTGCAAATGATTGTTGCTACCCATTTAAGCGGCATCAAATACCACTTCTCATCACCTCGCTCATTGATGAGTATCTGGACTGCATCTCCTATTCCAGGTCCACCAGTACGTGGAGCTACAAGTAGAATACCCCCCATTACAAGTGAACCTAAACTCAGAGGAAACAGATAACTGATAATAGGTGGTAATGGTAGTGTTATCAATAAAGCTGTCAATAGGGGAATGATCCAATAAAATGCACCAATAAGCAGACCAATGATTGGTCCAGTCATCACAGCTAGTAAGAATATTCGATGAAACCTATATTGCTGCTTCATCTAGATCATCCTGTATTATCCCATTTTTTATTAACCCTTTTAAATTATAATTTCATCCATTAAAATATAAATGTAGGAACACCTATACTATACGTTAAAGGTGGAATATTCTCCATGATGGCATATGTTCTAATCAATACGGAGATAGGGTGTATACCCGAAGTTTTAGCGGCAATAAAGAAGATTAAGAATGTAACGGAAGCACATTCCGTCTACGGTGTTTATGATCTTGTCGCTAAGATAGAAGCAGAAAATATGGATGAACTTAAGAACATTGTCACTTGGAACATAAGGCGCTTGAATAATGTTAGATCAACTCTGACAATGATCGTCATGGAAGATTCTAGTTAATTATAAGCCCTGAATCAACATATGTTCTATCATAGAACCTATAGTAATCATATCATTTACTCATCATTTGTAGCTGATTCTTCCAGTCTCGTTTTTCTTAATTGTAAACAATAATCTTCTTAAAGTAATTTCATGATTTATGTGAACAGTGGAGGATGAATGCAGCTAAAGATCTCATAATATATTCCTACAAAATGATTGATGCAAATA